>CANGGP010000013.1 GCA_947453445.1 Sphingobacteriaceae bacterium | reverse complement strand
CCATTGTTACCAAATAAAATAATGTCCGAATTCAAAGCATTTTCTTTGTTTTCGATGAGGTTGTCGCCTGTTTGTCCTAATAAACGTTCTATCGCTGCATCGGTTAACACACCGGTTTTGAGGTAATGGTCACTTAATAACTGAAGCTTTTTTTCGAAGTTCGCAATTTCGGTTTTTTCGCCCAACACCTTTAAGGAGTAGCCCCGTGCCACCAATTTAAGTTTCGGAAAGTGTTTTTTGATAATGTTGAGCTTGGCATCGTTTACGCCATAAATTTCAACCGGTTCAATATTATCGAGGGTAATTATTTTTTCGTGCATGTATGAATGGCTTGCTGTTATTGTTTATAAACCTGTTAATGTCTCAAATAGTTTAAAGAATTAACCAAACAAATATTAATTATTTTTGAACACATGAGCATGATTACCTTAACAAGTGATTTGGGATACCGCGATCCTTACTTGGCGATTGTTAAGGCAAAATTATTGTCAGGAAATGCGCAAGCCCAAATAGTGGATTTAAGTTGCGATTTAAAAGACAATAACATTGCGCATGCTGCTTTTATTTTAAAAAATGCTTTGCCCAATTTTCCTGATGGCACCATACATTTGGTGGCCATAAAATTCATCGCCGATCGCAGTGGTTTTAACAAGGGTAACGCCGTTGACAATTCGCGTTTCCTTTTGGCGAAATACCAAAACCAAATTATTGTTTGTCCTGATAACGGTTTGTTAACCCTTATCGATAAAGACTTTCATGCCGATGTGTTTCAGATTTATTATGAAGGTGAACACAAACAACATTTCTTTTTAAAAGATGTTTTTGTTGAGGTGGCCTTGCATTTATTGGAAGGCAAAAAGGTGGAAGAAATTGCTGCACCCACCAACGACTATTACAAGGCATTTCAGTTTGAAAGTTATGTGAATGGTAACCTTTTACGCGGCAAAGGCATTTATGTGGATGATTTTGGAAACATCATTTGTAACATTACGCGCCAAAGATTTAATGAAGTGGTGGGCAACAAAAATTTCACCATCACCTTACCCGGCTCTCGCATCACCAAATTGCACAATACATACGACGATGTAAAATATGGTTCGGCGCTTGTGTTTTTCAATAGCTTCGATTACCTCGAAGTGGCCATAAACGGAAAAAGCGCTTTAAACATGCTGTGTCCACGCGATATTGGCAGTACTTTCGATTTTAATTTATTGATAGAATTTTATGATTAAACGCATTGTGAAGATGAGTTTTCAGCCTGAAAAGATTGAAGACTTTAAATTGATTTTTAAAACCAATTGGCACCACATCAAAGGATTTGAAGGTTGCAGCCATGTTGAATTGTTGCAAGATGAAAACAATCCCTCCATTTTTTTTACTTATAGTTTGTGGCAAAGCGAAGAGGCTGTGAACAAGTACCGTGACTCGGAGTTGTTTGCCAAAGTATGGAGCGCCACCAAAGTTTTATTCAATGATAAACCTCAGGCTTGGTCGGTAAAAGAAGTACTTGTTTAATTTTCAGAAAAATCGTTCAAGTGCAATTTTAAACCACACTGTGTATTGTTCGGGATGTTTTGCGATATCCAGTTTCAAACTGTCTAAATCCACCCATTTAAAAGCCGCAACTTCGTCGGCATTAATGCGCGGATTGTTTTCGTAACGACCTGTAAATATATAATCGAATTCATGTTCAGTTAAAGAATTATCGAATTTGGCTTTGTAAATAAATGAATCCAATAGATTTAATTCTGTTTCAAATCCCATTTCTTCTTTTAGTCGACGTTGCGCTGCGGCTAAATTAGTTTCGCCTTCGCGGGGATGCGAACAACAGGTGTTGGTCCACAAACCGGCACTGTGGTATTTATGCAAAGCTCTTTGTTGCAACAGTAATTCGTCTTGAGCATTAAAAATAAACACTGAGAAGGCACGGTGCAATAAGCCTTTTTCGTGGGCTTCCATCTTGTCCATCAAGCCAATTTGTTCGTCTTGTTCGTTCACCAATATTACTTGTTCCTGCATCGATCGATTTTGTTCTTATAACCACAACAAATCTAAAGTAACTTAGTTTAATATTTCCACTTAAAAAGTGAAATCAACCAGTTTTAATTCTTTTTTTAGTTTTTTGGCGATTAAGGTTAAATTAGACAATAATTATCAGAGGCATTGCTCACATATTTTTCATTTTCACACTCGCTTTTTTTTCGCCCCTAAAAGCACAGCAATACTTTTTTAAAAATTACAATGTCGAAAATGGTTTACCTTTTGTGCAGGTGGCCTGTATGTATCAAGATCACAATGGTTACTTATGGATTGGCGGATATGGCGGGCTCAGCCGATTCGACGGAAAGGTATTTACCAACTTTAACCGCCGCTCAGGTTTAATCGATCACAATGTAAATGCTATTTGTCAAGATGATTCCAACTTTATTTATGTTGGCACCAACAAAGGCATGAGTGTTTACGATGGGCGTGGCTTTAGTAATTTTCCCAACAAGGAGGGATTAATGAACCACCATGTAACCGCCTTTTGCAAAGGATATCATAATAAAGTGTATGTGGGGACGACCAAAGGACTCTTCATGTATAAAGATAAATTGCTAAAACCGGTAAAAAAGTTAGAAGGCCAAAAAATAAACGCCCTCCTCAATCCTGATAGCACAGTGATTTTTATTGGTACCGACAGGGGTTTAATCATCTATGGACACGATACTTATAAATGTCTTGATCAAAGCAAAGGTCTACCATCTGATAAAATTACAGCCATCACCAAATTTAAAAATCAGCTGGTGTTGGGTACCGACAATGGTTTGTGTTTTGTGGATTTGAAAACTCAAAAAATCACCAATTTGAATGTTTACAATGGATTGATTGACGAACACATCATTGCTTTATACAACCAAAACAACCAAAGTATTTGGATAGGCACCAGCAGCGGTCTTTTAAATTTCGACGGAAAGAATTTTAATTATTTCAACATTAACAAGGACGTGAATTCAAATCAAATTCGCTCCATCTTTAAAGACCGTGAAGACAACATGTGGTTTGGTACCAACAACGGATTGTATAAGTACCGCGATCAATCCTTCACCACCTTTGATAAAATAGCGGGATTGGGTAATTCTTTCATTTTTCAAATCTTCAGAGACCGCAATAAAAATTTATGGGTGTGCTCTCAAAACAACGGTATTTACCGCGAATCAGAAGGTTTCTTTAAAAATTATTCAAGAAAAGACGGTTTAAAATCAAACACCAGTCACTCGGGCTTACAAGATAAACAAGGCCATATTTTGTTTGGCATGGCGAATGAATTGGTTGAATTTAAACAAGAAAAATTCCATAGTATCCCACTTCCAAAAGAAAGCAAGGGGCCTTATGAAGTAATGTATGAAGCCAAAAACGGATTGGTTTGGTTGGGTGGCTCAAACGGCATTGTATCGCTCGAATGGCTGAATGGAAAAGCCCTTACACATTTTTATCCGATACTGGCAAGTGTTGATTTTGCCGTGTATGGATTTTGTGAAGACGAGGAAAATAATTTGTATGTGGGCACTTTTAAAAATGGATTGCTCAAATTTAAGGATGGACGATTTCAAAACCTAAGCATTACCAATCGACTAAATGAAGAGAATTTTTTCACCATTCGTTATTACAAAGGCCATATCATAGCTGCTTCATTAAATGGTTTGCTGGTATACAATTTGAAAAACCATCAGTTGCGAAGGATCAATGATTTCGATGGTTTAAATTCAGAATTAATTTATTCGATTGAATTTACCGATTACCAAAATGCCTTGTGGATTGGAACCAATCAAGGCATCAACAAATTAAATTTGTACAAATATTTTAATGAAAATAAAATAGAAATCAGCTCTTTTGGTAAACAAGAAGGATTTGCAGGCGTAGAATGCAATTCGAATGGTATATGGGAAGACGAGGATGGCACCGTGTGGTTCGGAACCGTAAGTGGATTAATCAAGCATCAGCCAAGGTATTTCAGGCAAAACAGAAAACAAAACATTACCCTTCTTCAAAAGATTAAATTATTAAATGAAGATACCCTGTTGCCAAACAACTCAGTATTGCCAAGCGATTACAATACCATTTCATTTTATTACCGCGGTATTTGCTTCACCAATCCCGATAAAGTGCTTTATCAAAAAAAATTAGAAGGTTTGGCACAGGATAAGGAATGGAGTGCTCCTAGTAAAGAAGATTATATTAAATACACCAATTTGGCGCCGGGTAAATACACCTTTAAGGTTCGCTCTTGCAATAATGAAGGTATTTGGGATACAGAGGATATTGCTTTTAGTTTTACCATCCGTTCGCCATTTTATTTAACCTGGTGGTTTATTGTTTTGGTGATTGTATTGCTTGTGGCAAGCATCTATATAGTTATTGCCTTAAGAATTGTCAAAATTAAAAAGAAACAAAAAGTTGAATTTGAGCGCAAAGTAGAAATGAGTAAAATTGAATTAAAGGCCTTGCGCTCGCAAATGAATCCGCATTTTATTTTTAACTCGCTCAATTCAATTCAACATTACATTTTTAATACACGAAGCGATGAGGCCATCAAATACCTGAACAAATTTGCTCGCCTAGTGCGTGTTATTTTAAATAATTCAGAAAAGCCAACTGTTACAGTGGGTGAGGATTT
Source organism: Sphingobacteriaceae bacterium (assembly GCA_947453445.1). Classification (GTDB taxonomy): domain Bacteria; phylum Bacteroidota; class Bacteroidia; order B-17B0; family Aurantibacillaceae; genus Aurantibacillus. The sequence goes on along the minus strand of CANGGP010000013.1, from coordinate 59,923 downwards.
GGAAGCTTTAAAACTTTATCTCGAATTAGAACAAATGCGTTTTGAAGAAAAGTTTGACTTTGAAGTGAAGGTTGATGACAGCGTCGATCCGGATTACGACATCATGCCGCCATTGCTCATGCAACCTTATGTTGAAAATGCCATTTTACACGGATTAAATCCTTTGCCACACAAAGGAAAATTAAGCATCGATCTGCAATCAAAAAATAATTTTCTAATTTGCACCATAAAGGACAATGGTATTGGTCGCGAAAAATCGAATGAAATTAGACGCACCATGCCGCAAAACAAACACAAAAGTTTGGGAATGAAAATTACAGAAGACCGCTTAAAAATTTTGAACGAAATCAATCGCTCCCAACTAAGTGTGATTATTACCGATTTAAAAGATGCACAGGGCAATGCCACCGGCACCCAAGTGCAACTGTTTGTGCCAATAAGTATTTAAAACCTGTGTTATGATAAAAACATTGATTATTGAAGATGAAGCAAAGAGCCGCCAAATGTTGGCCGCCATGCTCGAACGCAATTGTCCTGAAATAACAATTGCCGGCCTCGCCAAAGATGTAAAAGAAGGTGTTGCCTTGATCAAGGAACTGCAACCCGATTTGGTGTTTCTCGACATCAGCATGCCCGATGGCAGCGGCTTTGATTTGCTTGAACAAGTATCAGGACACAAATTCGAATTGATATTTGCCACAGCCAGTGATCAACATGCCATTCGTGCCATTAAGTATTCGGCCTGCGATTATTTGTTGAAACCCATCGATATGGATGAATTAAAATCGGCGGTGAACAAGGTATTGAACAAAAAGAAATCGGTGCCAAGTATGGAAAATTTGCAATTTTTAATTCAACACCTAAAAAGGGCAGATGAAAATTTCCAAAAAATCACCTTGCCAACAGGCAATGCCTACGAAATTGTAAATATTAAAGACATTATCCGTTGTGAAGCCGACGGTTCTTACACCAACTTTTACCTGGCCGATAAACGCAAGCTCATGATTAGTTTTGGTTTAAAACATTATGAGGAATTATTACCTGAATCTGATTTTATTAGGGTGCACCACCATCACCTCATTAACATGAACCATGTGCTCCGCTTTTTAAAGGAAGACGGCGGTTACGCCATTATGAGCGACGGCAGCAAAATTGAAATATCGCGCCGCAAAAAAGAGGCCTTTATGGATAAATTGAATAAGGGATAAAATGCGATTCCGAAGTTTGCATTCTTAACATTGACTTAATTTTAAAAAATTGGCTTTGTACCAGGAAGGACATGCTATTCAATTAAAAATTTTAGCGTATATTTGCCCGAATTTTAATTCCTTAAAATTCATTTTCAATGGCTTCTAATAATTTAAGCAACAAGTTTGTACCCGAAGGACTCACTTACGATGACGTATTGTTGGTACCGGGTTATTCGGAAGTATTACCGCGCGAGGTAAATATTTCATCTCATTTCACCAAAAACATCAAATTAAACACCCCAATTGTTTCGGCAGCCATGGACACGGTTACCGAACACAGTTTGGCCATTGCCATTGCACAAGAAGGTGGTATTGGGGTGCTCCATAAAAACATGAGCATTGAGGCCCAAGCCGACGAGGTGCGTAAAGTAAAACGTAGCGAAAGCGGTATGATTCTCGATCCGGTAACCATTCCCGATACTGCCAGCATTGGCGATGCCGTGAAGTTAATGGCCGACAATAAAATTGGTGGTATTCCTATCGTTGACAAACAAAATAAATTGGTAGGCATTGTAACCAGCCGCGATTTGCGTTTTGAAAAAGTACATGGCAAACCGGTTGTGCAAGTGATGACCCCTTACCAAAACCTGATTACTGCCCCTTATGGCATCAGTCTTAAAAAAGCAGAAGAAATTTTACAGGAGCATAAGATTGAAAAATTACCAATAATTGATAAGTCCAACAAGTTAGTAGGTTTAATTACTTACAAGGACATGATCAAAATTAAAGTGCGCCCCAATGCTTGTAAAGATGAGCGTGGCCGTTTGCGCGTGGCAGCAGCCGTTGGAGTTACAGCCGACACCATGGAACGTGTGGATGCCTTGGTGGCAGCCGGCGTTGATGCGGTCATTATTGATACGGCACATGGTCACAGCAAAGGGGTGATTGAAAAATTAAAAGAAGTAAAAAAGAAATACAAACAATTACAAGTTGTAGTTGGTAACATTGCCACAGGCAAAGCCGCTTTGGATTTGGTGAAAGCCGGTGCAGATGCTGTTAAAGTGGGGATTGGTCCGGGATCGATTTGTACCACCCGCATTATTGCCGGTGTTGGCGTGCCGCAATTATCAGCCATACTAGATGTGGCAACGGCGCTTAAAGGCACCGGTGTTCCCTTAATTGCCGATGGCGGTATCCGTTTTACTGGTGATGTGGTAAAGGCTTTGGCAGCAGGCGCCGGTACAGTGATGATGGGCGGTATGTTTGCAGGTACCGAAGAAAGTCCGGGAGAAACCATTATTTTTGAAGGCCGCAAATTTAAATCATACCGCGGTATGGGTTCACTCGAAGCCATGCAAAAAGGCAGTAAAGACCGCTATTTTCAGGATGCTGAAGATGATATCAAAAAATTGGTGCCTGAAGGTATCAGTGGACGTGTGCCATACAAAGGTGCATTGTCAGAAATCATCTATCAAATCATTGGCGGTTTAAGAGCCGGTATGGGCTATTGCGGATCGAAAGACATGAAGGCTTTACAATCTGCTAAGTTTATTCGCATTACAGCAGCCGGTGTAAAAGAAAGTCATCCGCACGATGTGGTAATTACCCGCGAAGCACCAAACTACAGTAGATAAGAGAAATGTTGAATGATAAATGATAAATGTTGAATGAAACATGTTAAATTTTAAATGGCTTTCATTCATCATTTAACATTCAAAATTTAAAATTAAAAATGGTATTACCAATAGTAGTTTATGGCGATCCGGTGCTCCGCAAAGTAGCACAAGACATTGATGCCAAGTATGAAGGATTATCGCAATTCATCAAGGACATGTTTGAAACCATGTACAAAGCCAATGGTTTGGGATTAGCAGCACCACAAGTAGGTAAAAGCATTCGTTTGTTTGTGATAGATGCCACACCATTTGCGGAAAAGGATGAAGATGATGAAGAAGGCGATGAAAAATTCACAGCCGAACAATTGGAGGAGCTGCGTAATTTTAAGAAGGTGTTTATCAATGCCCGCATGATAGAAGAAGTTGGCGAAGAATGGAAATTTAACGAGGGCTGTTTGAGCATTCCAAAAATTAATGAGGATGTGAGTCGCCATTCAAAAATTACTGTGGAGTATTACGATGAGCATTTTAAAAAACACACTGAAACATACGATAGTGTGATTGCCCGTGTTATTCAACATGAATACGATCACATTGAAGGAAAGTTATTCACCGACCGCATCAGTCCTTTTAAAAGAAAGATGATCAGCGGCAAACTCAATGATATTGCCAATGGCAAGGTACATCCCAATTACAAGATAAAAGTATATAAGCCAAAAAAATAACCATGAAGAAAATTGTTTTATCGCTTGTTCTTTTAACCTTACTCGTTTCTTGTAACAATAAAAACAATGCTGAAAACGAGAATGGGGAAAATGGAAAAAATAAGGGTGCCTATTTTAGTGATTGCAAAAAGCTGAAAAGTCAAGCCTTTTACATGGATAGTATTTTGTTTACCCAAATGGAACTCGATACTGTATCGGCCCAAAAGGCGATCATTGCTTTTACAGAGTTCGCCAATTATTGCCAGAGCGACAGTTTGAGTGCTATTTTTTTAGTGAAAACCGCACAGGTAGCAAGGGCCATCAACAATATTCCGCAAGCTAAAATGGCATTGGATAAATGCATCGAAGATTACCCTAATTTTAAGGAACGTCCGGCTGCTTTATTTTTATTGGGTCAGTTATACGATGACCATAATTACATGAACGATGAAAACGAAGCCAAACGTTTGTATCAAAAAATCATTGATGACTATCCAAAAAGTGAATGGGCCATGAGTGCAAAAGGTGCAATTGCCTTTATAGGTAAAAGCGACGAGGAGATTACCAAAATCATCATTAATCAAAAAAAATAAAATGCTGTCATCAAAATATTTAATGGTTGTTGGCTTTTCCGGTGCAATGGCTGTAGGTCTTGGTGCTTTGGGGGCACACGCGCTAAAAGCGCAACTCGAAACCGGGCTTATTAGTTTAAACGAATTAAATGCCTTTGATACAGCATCCAAATACCAATTGTTTCACACCTTGGCCATGTTTGGGATGATTTTGTTGCATGATAAATTGCAGTCAAAAAGTTTAAAATCTGCCTATTGGTGTTTCTTTCTAGGTATTTTATTTTTTAGCGGATCATTGTATCTATTGAGCACGCGCCATTTGTTAGGTGCTGAGTGGTTGAGGTTTTTAGGTCCTGTTACACCATTGGGTGGTTTATTTTTTATGGCCGGATGGCTTTTGTTGGCCTTCTCAATGTTTAAAAAAGTTAAAGCCCAATAATTGGATTAAATTTTGTACTCTGCAATATTATTATCAGTTTAGCAAAGCATTATGAAAAAACTAACCTTCCTCACAGCATTAATTTTATTGGCATTCAACACACGCTTAACTGCCCAAAACGAACCTAAGGTTACCAAAGAGCCCACAGTGTATAAAGGCGTAACCGATCAAGCCTGTGCCCTTGAAGTTGCATTTGGCAGTTATGGCTCGGGCATTGATGCGCCCAGTTTTGATAAAGTAATGTCGTTAATTAAAGACAAGAATCTGGCATATACCTCTAAAAATATTGGTCGCGAAGGTGAACAACGCATTTGTTTACCATTAACTGAATTAAAGCGCAAGGCAAAAATGAGATTTATCAGTCAGTTGAAAAATATCGCAAAAGAAGGCAAACTAGTCTCTCTGTCAATTAGATAGCCTTAAAAAATTGCCTTAAACATTGTGCAAAAACAGTCGACTATCGACTGTTTTTTTTTGTACTTTTGCCTTCTACAAATATTATCAGAGATGAACGAAATTGGATTAAAAGCAGAGAATGCATCGGTAGCACAGTTTGGCCTTTCTAATGTTGAGATGGCCTATTGGAATTTACACCCAAGCGAATTAGTAGAAGATACAATTACAAGAGGTGAAGGGTTTTTAACGGACGTTGGCGCTCTGGCGATCGATACCGGTGAATTTACAGGTAGATCACCAAAGGACAAATTTGTGGTGTACGATGAAAAAACGAAGGATTCTGTTTGGTGGGGTGATGTAAACAACCGTTTTGAATCTGATAAGTTCGATAGTTTGCACAACAGAATGTTGGCATACTTAAGTGGCAAAGAAATTTGGGTGCGTGATTCATACGCATGTGCTGATCCAACGCACCGCATCAATGTGCGTGTAGTGAACGAATATCCTTGGAGCAACTTATTCGCTTATAATTTATTCTTACGTCCAACCAACGAAGAAATCAAGACCTTCACACACGATTGGTTAATCATCAATGCACCGGGTTTTAAAGCCGATCCTAAAATCGATGGCACCCGTCAACATAATTTTGCCATTTTAGATTTCACCAAAAAAATCATTTTAATTGGTGGCACTGCTTATACAGGTGAAATTAAAAAATCAATTTTCTCAGTATTAAATTACATTTTACCGCACGAGAAAAAAGTATTGAGTATGCACTGCTCGGCTAACATTGGTAAAGCCGGCGATACCGCTATTTTCTTTGGTTTATCAGGAACAGGAAAAACCACTTTAAGCGCTGATCCAAACCGTAAATTAATTGGTGATGATGAGCATGGTTGGAGCGATAAAGGTGTGTTTAATTTTGAAGGCGGTTGTTATGCCAAGTGTGTTGATTTAACAGCAGAAAAAGAGCCGCAAATTTTTAATGCCATTAAATTTGGTTCATTGTTAGAAAACATTGGATGTTATGAAGGCACAACAACAGTTGATTATGCCAACATCAGCAGAACTGAAAATACACGCGTAAGTTATCCTGCCAATTACATCGACAATGCAGTAACACCTGCAGTTGGTGATATTCCTAAAAACATTTTCTTCTTAACCTGTGATGCTTTTGGTGTTTTACCGCCAATCAGCAAATTAACGCCTGGCCAGGCCATGTATAATTTTATCAGTGGTTACACTGCAAAAGTAGCCGGTACCGAAATGGGTATTACTGAACCAACCACTACCTTCTCAGCTTGTTTTGGTAAAGCCTTTTTACCATTGCATCCTACAAAATATGCTGAGTTATTGGGTGATAAATTAAAGAAACACAAAGTAAACGTATGGTTATTAAACACCGGCTGGGTAGGCGGTTCTTATGGCGTTGGTAGCCGTATTAAATTATCTTACACACGTGCTTTAATCACTGCTGCTTTAAATGGTCAATTAGACAATGTAGAATTTGGCACCACCAATTTCTTCAACTTGGCTTTCCCTAAAGCATGCGAAGGCGTTCCAACCGAATTATTAGACCCACGTAACAGCTGGAAAGATAAAAATGCATACGATGAAAAAGCGAAGAATTTAGCTGAGCAATTCATTAAGAATTTTGCACAATATGCATCTGCTGCGAATGAAGAAATTATGGCTGCAGCACCGAAAGTGCAAGTAACAGCATAATTATTGTTTTAAAATTTTAAAAGGTCCCGGGTTTTTTATCCGGGATTTTTTTTGATGACAGAAGGGACTGAAGAGAATTTTAAATGTTGAATTTTAAATGTTGAATGAGGGGGGAATTGATAATTAATAATGCTATTACTTGGAAGTTTAAGTCACGATTTAATTTGGGTGCAATTGCGATGAATATTAAATTCCGCAATGCCAACCCGTAACTCGAAATAATGAATAATTAAAAATGTTGAATGGATGGTAATTGCATCACGTTGAGCAAAGCGAAATGCTCTTAGTAATCTTGATTGAAGTTACAAATTCACCTTAGTGACCTGAGTGCCTTAGTGGTGAAAAAGAGACAAGCGTCAAGACGGCAGGAATGAATTTTAAATGTTGAATTTTAAATGTTGAATGAGGAGGGAGTAATAATTAATATTTCAAAATTAATAATTCAAAATGATGACGGGTTAAACATTATAAATAATTCATTGGGTAATTTAAAATAGACGAAATAGTGAGGCTTTTAAAATTCCTTGAAGCCAATCCGTAACCCGTAACTCGAAATAATGAATTGGAGGGACTGAAGAGACAGAAGGGACTTAAAAGACTGGAGGGACTGAAGAGACATAAGAGACTCAAGAAACAAGATGACAGGAGAAAGGTTGATTGTATAATATCAGGAAATTCAACAACTTAAATCGATTGTGACATAATCTCCTGATAATTGATATCGAAATGCGTGGCTGAATAAATGCACTTGCCATTTTTAATAATTAATATCTGTGGCGATTGGTGTTCGATGCCGTAATGTGAAGCAATGAAGTTTGAAACATCACGGTACTGAATTAAATCGAGGTAATTCGGATTTATTTTTTTAGAATCTTCATCTTGCCAGTTCCTTTCTATTCTTGACAAAGCGGCAGAGCTAATGCTGCAGCGGGTGCTGTGTTTAAGAATAAGTTGCAATTGTTGTTGCGAAGCTTGATCGATTGAATTTAATTGATCGCTTGTAGTGAGTGGATGCCAGTTCATTTATAATTTCTCCAATGCTAAAATGATGGCTTTCTCAACATCACTTTGAATGTTTTGATAATTGCCTTTGATAAAATTTTTACCGGTTACCTTTTCAAACAATTCGATATAGCGGGCACTGATTTCATTCACCCATTCTTGATTCATGTTCGGTACCTGTTGACCTTCTTTACCTTGAAAACCATTTTCAATTAACCAACGGCGTACAAATTCCTTGCTCAATTGTTTTTGTTCAATGCCTTGCTTTTGGCGCTCATCATATCCTTCTAAATAAAAATACCTTGAAGAATCAGGTGTATGTATTTCATCCATCAAGATAATTTGGCCATTGTACAAACCAAATTCATATTTGGTATCTACCAAAATCAAACCCATTTTATTGGCAATTTCTTGTCCCCGTGCGTAAAGCGCCAAGGTGTATTTCTCAAGTTGTTCGTAATGTTCTTTGCTGACGATGCCTTGTTTAATAATTTCTTCACGGCTAATGTCTTCATCATGACCTTCAGAAGCCTTGGTGGTTGGGGTAATGATGGGATTTGGCAATCGGTCGTTTTCTTTTAATCCATCAGGAAGTGATACACCACACAAAGTTCTTAAGCCACTGGCGTAAGTGCGTGCAGCGTGACCGGCCAAATAACCACGCACCACCATTTCAACCTTAAAAGGTTCGCACATCAAACCAATGCTCACATTGGGGTGGGGTGTAGCCAATAACCAATTTGGCACAATGTCTTTAGTGGCATTTAAAAATTGTTCAGCAATTTGATTCAATACTTGGCCTTTATACGGAATGCCTTTTGGCAACACAACGTCGAACGCAGAGATGCGGTCGCTGGCAATCATCACCAAGGTTTTGTTGTTAATGGTATATACATCCCGCACCTTGCCTTTGTAATATTTTGTTTGGCCCGGTAATTGGAAGGCCGTTTGGTTTAATGTTGTCATAAAATGAATGCTTGAATTTACACATTTTGCCATGTTACGGCGCATGAGATTATGAACGAGTTACGAAAAAAAAGTCACAAAATTGTTCAGAAGCAAACAATTAAAAATTACTATATCTTCACCACCCTTATATCTTCACCGCTGTTAAAGCGGAATAAATAAAAGCCGCTTGACTATCAGTATAATTTAAGACGCAGCTATCCTTACCTCATATTTTGGATATTGCTCAATTAATGGGCTATAAGTATTTTGTGGTAAGACGTTGTTGAATTAGATTTTAATTTGATGAGGTAGAGCCCTTCTGTAAAATTTTCAGTGTCAATTAAGTTGTCATTTAAAGTAATTTCCTTACTTAATATGAGCCTTCCATTTATGTCAAAAATTTCAACTGAGCACCGATAGTTATTAAAGCCGGTAAAAAACACAAAATTGTTTGCAGGGTTTGGAAAAATAGCTGTATTGGCATTAAATAAACTTTTGACAGACAAAACTTTTCCCAAAAGCGGGATAGATGCACTTTGTAAGATTTCCTTAGTTACTGTATCCTGGGCGAATGCAATTAATTCGCAATCAACAATTTTTCCATCCCAAAAATCTTCGGAATTAACTTTAGGATTGTCGCTGAAATTTAAGGTGTGACTAATTGGAATCAAAGTATTGGTTCCTGCGGTTAGAGAAATTATGTGTCCATGTTCATCCGGAATCATTGTTCTCAATACTTGATAATACTCCTTTTGAGAGGAACCACTATTTTCAAAAGTGTAGTGTTTTTGATTTAGCACTATAAATGCACGAATCGGTGATTCATTTCTGAGGTTATATAAGGAGGTGAAATTTAAGGTACCTGTTAAAACACCATTTTCAATAATTGGGTGAGCGAACATTAGATGAAAGTACGTAGCACCACCTGTAGAATAATTTAATGTTGTCTTATCGTAGTTTAAAACACTGTTGGTGCCATTAATGATAGCGCTTGGTAAATAATTGACTTGATAATAATTTTTCCTTGCCAAAGTAAATTTATTGGAAGATGGATCAATTAAATCAGGAGGGGATTCTACTTGGTATTTTATCACATTAAAGTTAGAAGTAATATTCGCCCTTTTTTGAATGATTAAGGAATCAAAAACATTAAAAACTGAGGCACAAGCTTCGCTATTAGAAGCACCGAACACTTCTAAAAGATCTGCTTTGGGGATACTATAAACATTATACTCCGGAAGATATAGGTCTTTTTTTGCAGTGTCGTTATTGCGGTTTGTTTCCGATACATTGTTTACCATGGTTGTCCATGCCTTAAGTTTGTTATTAGTGGTATCTGTGAATGTGGTAGGGAAATAACTAAAACAAAAGCGCCTAGTCTCCTGGTAATTAATTGGTGGTGAGAATTGGAAATTTTCATAAACAATAGTATCGTGTTTTAATTGAAAGCCAATCTGAGCTGAAGAAATAGGATTGTATCCAAAGTTTTTTATGGTGCCGCAAAAAGGTTTAAAAAAAGACTGGAAATCGCCATTGAAAAATTTGGAATGACTATTTAGATTTAATACACCACCATCATTGGCAATGGGGACTTTAACTTCAACATTGTCAAGAAATAACAAATATTTGTTTGTTGATCGGTTAACGAACGCAATTCTAACAATTTGGTTTGTGAAATTATTTAAACTAATACTGTGAGTTTTCCAATCACCTGCTTCTGTATTTATATTTGATATGGTATAGGTAAAATCTGAAGGAAGTACACCCCCTAATGAAACTCTAACTTCATATCCATCTGCATTATATTTATCGCCACACATTGCCTCCCAAGAAAGTATTGAATTAGCCGATACGGCAAATGGTGGTGATATTAACCAATCGTTTGAAGTACCTGCAGGTATATACCATGAGGTGCTGCACATCACGTGTCCGTGTTCGGGATACTTGGATGAAAGGTTTACACAAGTCCAAGCTTTATTGCCAATGCCATAGTTTGAAATTTGACCTGAAATGGTTAATCCGTCAAGGTTCTTTTCCAACCAAGCATTTGCAACATTGCCGGTTTGCGTATTGGTGAAGTCCTCAAAAAAAGTTTGCGTGAAAGAAAGGAAGTGTAAGTGAATTAAAATATATAGGATTCTATACTTCAAGTATCGTTAAAGATAATAAATAATTGTATATTTAGTATTATTTTTTCTAACACTCAAAAATCTGACTATTCATATTGTTAAATTAATATTTGCTTTCACCGTAAGTGTAATGTGTTGTGATGCGCAAGTGCTCGATTATGTCACGAACGGAAGTTTTGAAGCATTTGTTAATGATTATGCAATGCCAAATTTAGGCTGGACCGGACTTAGTCCAAAAGGCGGTGCGTTCTATGTAACATTTTCAACAAAACCCGGTTTTTCGAATGTGCCCCATACGGGATATGGTTATCAATTTCCTAAAAACGGTGGAACTTTTGTTGGGATAGAAACTTATTGTAGTCCATTTGGACCATATTGTCAACAGGGATCCGATAGAATGTATTTAACCAATGTTTTGGTAAAAAAATTAGTCGCGGGAGAAGTGTATTGTGTTAGCTTTTACATTAACCAAATGGAATCGAGCACGATCGCCAGTTCCAGTTATGGCGCTTATTTTGGTGGCTTAGAAATGGATACCATCCAGAATCAATTTGCTCCTTTTTTGGTAACGCCGCACATTCAGAATCCTGCGAGTAATTTCATTACAGATACGGTTAAATGGATAAAAGTAGAAGGTACATACACTGCCACGGGAAAAGAAAAAAGTTTAACGATTGGAAATTTTAATGATATTTCGAACACACCGACTATCAATCCCAGTAACACTTACACCAATTATTTTGTAAATACCTATGTTGATCAGGTGGCATGTATACCACTTAATTTACCTGCGGATGCAGGAAAGGACGTGTCATGTGTTTTTGGACAAAGTGTGCATATTGGCAGACCTTCCGGTAATACTGGTTTTGATGATAAGTGTTATTGGTTTATACTTCCCGGAATGATTCCAATTGACACAGCTGCCGGATTATGGGTGAGTGTTGCCCGTACAACTACTTTTGTAGTGAAACAAGAAATTTGCGGTTTAGTAAAATTTGACACAGTTACTGTTTTTGAAGATCATGTGGGCATTGAAATAAATGACAAAATAGATACGCATTGGATATTGTATCCGAATCCCGGTTCAAATAATGTTTACTTGGAAATAAGAAAGGAACTGTATTTTGGAGATTTAGAAACTTATGAAGTTTATAATATAATCGGAACTAAAATTTTGGAGGGAAAGGTAAATTTTGAAGATCGGAAAATGAAAGTCAATATTGATATTCTGAATAGTGGTACTTACATATTCACTTTGAAATTTAAGAATAAAATGATTAGCAATAAAAAACTTATTGTCAATTAAGTTTAAGTTAAAATCATTCAATCACCACCCTTTCAGCAGAAAATTGGGCTTCACCATTCTTAATCAAAAACAAATACATGCCTTTGCTCCAGTTTTCGGTGTTGAGGCTTGTTGGTGCTGTTTGTAAAATAAATGTCTTTATTTTCTTTCCTGTAGCATCATACACTTCGCATTCGCTGTTATTTTGCGCAGCAACAATGTTTAAAATGCCTTTACTTGGATTGGGAAATATTTGCACAAGATTTGCTTTAGATTGTTCAAACAAGCCCAAATAATTACAATTGCTCACACGAATAAAAAATGAAGAATCAGAGGTGCATTGGTTGTTATCGAGACCGGTAACTGTAAATACTGTGCTCACCGAAGGACTAACCACCACTTGGTAACCGGTTTGTCCACCCGGATTGGTGGTAAAGTTATTGATGCCGCCATAAGCAAAGATGGTGACAGGTTGATTGGCGCAAACCACCGAGTCAGAACGATCAACACCAATGGTGAAGCTTGGATTCACCTGAATGCTTGTTACCGTAAATTTTTTGCAAGCGGCATTATCAGCTAGAATCGTATAAGTGGTGTTCACACTTGGTTGCACAACAAAAGGAATTGTATTTGAACCACCCGGTAAAAGCGTGTAATTAATGGCGCCGATAGGGCTTAAAGTGGCAGTTTTGCCCGGGCAAATGGCAGCACCCGCAGAGTTTGTAAGATTCAAAGTAAAATTAGGACTGAAGCCAATTGACTTTGTAATAGATGCCGAGCAAGTGCCATTGCTGCCATTAATGGTATAAGTGTTTACTGAATTAAAAGTCACGATTTGATAATTGCCTGCTAAATTACCCGGTAACCACGTGTAGGTACTTGCCCCCGAAACGCTTATTGTTCCTGTATTTTGAGGGCAGATGGAGGCAGTGGTGGCGCTTGCAGTTAAACTCGGCGGACTGCCGATATTGTAAGTATTGGTAACCACACAAGAAGTAGAACTGTTTGTATTGGCCAACAATGATATTGTATAAATACCGGGATTTGAAAATGCGTAAATGGGGTTTTGTACATTGTAGGTGCTGCTGCTTGTGCCGTTTACAGTCCACTGCCAAGCGGTGGTTGCAATGTTCGAAGAAAAGTTAAGACTAAATGTTTGGGGCGCACAAATGCTGCTGTTTAATGTAATGGTATTTGTAACGGCCGGGGGATTGTTGCTTTTTATGCTCACATAGTATTTTCCCAATACACCATAATCGGTATAATAAGCTGAGGCATCACCATCGATAGTAAAAAAGTAGGAGCCGGAGCTTAGATTTAAGCCAACCAAAGCACTTAGCTTACTGATGGCTGAATCGGAGGCGATTAATGTTCCCGCTGAATTGTATAATTTTAATTTCACATCCATATTGGCACCTGTATAAGTGGTGGTATCGAGTGCCCATGGTTTGGCGTTAATGGATACATAACGGTTGCTACAGATGGTAAAACGAAAAGCATCAATATCGCCGGTGGTATTGATTAAGCCTGAATCAATGGCTGTTGTGGTGTTTAGATTTAAAATTTTTGCATTCTGAAAATTATTCCCAATATCATCAGCCAAATAATTTAAGTATGGTAAGCCGGTAATACCTGCCATAAAAGAACTACTTAAATCATCTTGTATTAAATTACAACCATCAGCGCTTTTGCCGTTGTGAAAAAGTGTGATGTTTTTAGAATAGCCCACCCCCATGATGGGTGCCCAAGAAGTAACGCCTGTGCCTAATCCCGGATTATACTCATTGGTTTTAGTGCAAGCACTGTTGTATGTGCTTTGGTGTTTTAAACTAAGGGTATGACCTACTTCATGCGAAGCAGCTTCGCCCATGTTTTTGGCGCCATTACCCAATTGACTTTCAAAAATCCAACATGGCGTACCGGGAGTACCCCCCCAAGTGAAGCTGCCAACAAAAGCAACACCACCGGCACCGTTACCAAACCATTGGTATGTAGGGGTGAATACTACGCGAATGCGTGAGGCAGGATTGGCATTGTTAAAGCGCATCGAATCAGTGGTGATGTTCACGTCGAATGGGCGGTAATCTTCACTCATGCGTTGCCACACATTGCGTATGGTTGCTGCCGAAGCGATAGAAGGTAATGCATTGATGGTAGCGCCATTGTTCCACATGGTTCCACTCACAACTTGTCCGTCGAAATCGAGGTAAATCACCTTGTTGGTAATAGAAGGATAAGAGTTTAAAATTGGTATTTGAGCAACACCAAATTGAAACAAAAGAATTATGGAGAGAAAAGAGTATAGTTTTAATTTCATAATGTGAGATGCTTTATTCAGAAACAATATCGTCTTCAGAACATTTTTTCATGTTCAGTATTTCTTTATCGAGTTTGCCTTTGTAAAATACCGATTTATCGTCAGACATAATAAATACAATGGTTGAATAGCTGCCATTTTCTTGAATGAGTAAGAAACTTTTTGGGAAGAAGTTTAGTTTTATTCTCATAAAGTGCATGTCGCCATTTTTGCTGTTCATTTGTACAATGCCTTTGTCGATATATATATTGTTAGAGAATTTTAAGCTGCTGTTATTCGCCGAATTCATAATTATTTCAAAATCACTTTTTTGAATGCTGAAGCTTTCGGGATAATTTTTGCTTATGGTTTTTTGTTTTGATTTGGTTTGGGCATTAATGCTGAGGCAAAGGAAGACGCTAAGCAGTATGAGGGTATTTTTTATCATGTTCATTATAAGCGAGTTTCAATTTAATTACGCTAACAAGCAAATATACTAATTCAATATAATTAACAATATACTATGGGAAATGTTTCAAAAAAGGAGCATTGCCAAACTTCCGCAAATGCCCTTGATGAGCATCAAACCATCAATAATGATCAAATAAAAAAAAATGGATTGTCGTTTTTGAAGGGAGAAGGAGACTGTTAAAATGAGGAGAAAAGGAATCAAATGCAGGCCAATTTTTCCGGGACTAAAATTTTGGGAAAAGGCATAGGTGATAAATGATGCAAAGCCAAGCGTCGTGAGAGGGATAAGTATATAAAAGATGGTTTTGCGTAGACCAAATTTTACAACAAATGTTTTTAGTTCATTGTTGTAATCGCTTGCATAATCTTTAATGTCGAACATAATGCTTAACACAGAAATAAACATAAAATTTTTAATGAAGAGCAAGGAGCCAAAAAAGCTTGGGTGAAAATGTTGTGCTTTGGAAATGCTTGCATACAGCATCGGGTAAATGGTGACCACACCCGCCCAACAAAAACCGATGCAAAAAGGCTTCAACCAACCAATTTGACGAAATTGAAATTTGCCATGTTGTTGGCGTTCGATGCCATAATAGAATAAGCCAACCAAAGGGAATACAGCGGTGAATGCAATTTCACTAATGCTGAATGCAAGAATTGTGATTTTATACAATAAGAAGAGATAAGCTATAAGCAAGATGATGCAGACCAGGTAGAAGAATTGGGTTAGTTTGATTGTTTGCTGATGCTTCGCATACCAAAAACTGCGCGGATTATTTTGATGCAATTCGTTTTCAGAGTCTGCATAGGCTTTTGTATAATAAACCACGGTGCATAAAAAAAGCAAAACATAAAAAGAAATATCATTTAATCCTGCCTTTTGCTGCAAGCTACATTCAATGCTTAATGCAAGGGCACAGAGGCCGTAGAAATAATTACCGAAAATGATACCATGCGCTAAATTTTTCATTCAAAAATAAATTTAACTAAATAAACGAACATGGCCATTGTTGCTGGCGAAAGAACAGGAATTAGGTGATTGTTTTTAAGAATGATAGCAGAAAACTATTTTTTCTTTTTTACAATTTCTTTGGCCGGGATACCGACATAAGTTTTGTTTGCTTTACAATCTTTATTTACAAACGACATAGCGCCAACTGTAACATTGGCGCCTATTTTAACGCCATGGTGCAATACGCTTTGTGTGCCGATGAATGAATTTTTACCAATGTTAGCGCCGCCAATTTGCTTTTTTTCTTGGTTCAAATTGTTAAGCATTACACGAGGAGATAAATAACAATTATCGCCTACAACTGCTCCGCGCGCCAATATGGTGCCGTAGCGAAGCGTGACATTTTTCCCTACTTTTACGTTGCCTGAAATAGCAACATAAGAATCAACAAAAGTGGAAACATTGATGTTGGTGTTTTCTCGAATTTCGATGTGATTTTTTAAGATCACATTGTTTTTTATTTTTACATTTGATCGGATTATGCAAAAACTCCCAATTTCAACATTATCTCCAATTTCAACATTATCTTCAATAATATTAAATTGTCCGATTTTAATGTTTTTTCCCAGTTTTGCTTTGGGAGAAATGTTATTATTTAAAGTCATAGTTTTAAATGTTCGATTGTCTAAAGTTATAAAATAATGATCAACGCCATTCGAAATTATGCCCTAATTATTGTAGTGTTTATTCACACCCACATCTTCTTAATTTCTTATACCCAAGTGAAAGTAGCCAATTGGTTGGTGTATTTTTACAACAACTTTTTGTCTTATTTTCATCCTGCTTCCCTATTGGCAGCAATTTCAGGATTTTTGTTTTTTAAAGATTATTACGAACACCACAAAAGCTGGCGGGTGTTTTTTAAAGACAAGTACTTGAAGCGGATTAAATCAATTTTTATCCCCTACTTTTTTTGGATCACGATTTTCTTTTTGTTTAATAATCTATTAATATATTTTAGTACTCGGTACAGCGATGGTTTATTTGTAAGCGCATACACCCCAATCACAATCAGAAATTATTTGATGGCCTTCTTATATCCGGAGTTGGCCGTGGCTAAACATTTATGGTATTTAAATAATTTGTTGTTTTTATTTATAGCCACACCTTTTATACTGTGGTTAAACAAACATCACTGGTTATACATAATTGCACTCTTGCTTGTACCGATTTATTACTATTATTATTTTGATCCCAGTCACGATCAGGCACACCACGTAATCAAATACCGTTTTATTGTATTTTATTTAATCGGGGCTTTTGTTTCTTTAAATAAGAAATGGCTGCATGCCTTTATGGATAAGGCTTGGGTTTATAGTTTGGCAAGCTTAGCGGTGATCATTCTATTGTATTTACCCGAAGTCACCAGATATAATTTTGCTTTGTTGTATATGGTAAACAGCGTTACAGTTACCATTGTTATTTTCTTTATTTCAATTTATATCATCAAGAAGTTTTTCCATCCGCATGATACTATTTACAACCGATCAAGTCACTTTTTGCTCTACATCATACATCCGCTATTATTGTCATTGTTGTGTAAATTGTTCTTCTTTGGCAACCTAATCGAAATAAAACACTATGGCATTTTGTTGCCCATCATATTTCTTTTAAGTTTTTTGATTATCAAAATCACAAAATTACTTTATGCCTTCGCGCACAAGTACTTTAAAACACTTACCTTAAAATTTCTTTAGTTACAGTTTATTAAGCTTACACAGCAGAGCTAAAGATTTTAGCCTCCGGGGTTTTTTTCCAATAAAGTTCATCAAAGCACAAACAGATGTTTCTTAAAAAGGCTTGACCCAATTCGGTTACTTCCAACTGATTATGTTGTACATGAACAAGTTTATCGTGTTTTAATTCTTCTAATCTTTCGAGACCTTTATAAACACCTTCACATTGCATGAGTTCATTGTGCCATGCAGTTTTGCCATGACACATGATGTTTAAAATGTGTTTGCGGAGTATCAAATCATCATGACTCAAAAGATGACCTTTAAAAATTGGGAATTCATTATTGTTAATCGCCTCAATATACGCTTCAACCGTTTTAATGTTTTGCATAAAGGCATTCCATGTATCACCAATTGATGAAGCGCCTAAACCAACCAATAATTTTGTAAAAGAGGTAGTGTAACCCATAAAGTTGCGGTGAATACTGCCTTTTTCTTGGGCATGAAACAGTTCATCATTGGGTAATGCAAAATGGTCCATACCAATGGCTTTGTAACCATTTTTTTCGAAGGCTTCTAATCCCATTTCGTAAAGGTTTCTTTTTTCCAAATCAACGGGCAAATCTTTTTCGGTAAATTTTCGTTGTCCCGGTTTTAACCAAGGTACATGGGCATAGGAATAAAAGGCAATGCGATCGGGCTTTAAGTCAACCACTTGATCAATGGTTTGACTCAATCCTTTTTGGGTTTGAAATGGCAAACCGTAAATTAAATCAAAGTTAATTGAATTGTAACCAATGTTGCGTGCCATGGCCACCACTTCCTTTACTTGCTCAAAACTTTGCATGCGGTTAATGGCATCCTGCACAATGGGATCAAAATCTTGAATACCAAAACTCACGCGTTTAAATCCTAAGTCAAATAAAGTTTTTAAATGCGCCTCGCTGGTATGATTGGGGTGGGCTTCAAAACTAAATTCCGCATCAGGGGCTACGGTGCCGCTTTCAAAGATTGTGTTTAATAAAAGATGAAGGTTTTCGGGACTAAAAAATGTTGGTGTTCCGCCGCCCAAATGAACTTCTTTGATGCGCGGTTTGCTGGCAAAAACTTCTAAATAAAGTTTCCATTCTTTAATTAAGGTGTCGATGTATGGTTTTTCAACCTGGTGATTCACTGTTATGCGCGTGTTGCAAGCGCAATAGGTGCATAAGCTTTCGCAGTATGGTAAATGAATATAAATGCTTATACCATGACTGGTGTTGGTTTTTTTAAAACAATTGGAAACGGCTTCTTTCCATTCCTCTTGTGTTGGCGCAGTACCCCAATAAGGTACGGTTGGGTAGCTAGTATAACGTGGGGCAGCCACATTGTATTTTGAAATGAGATTCATGGTTTCTTGACTTCGTTAATAACGGTTTTAGGCTTGGCGCATAAAATCAAAGGGTGTGCTTTATTGGTTGATTCATCAACATGACAAACAATGCCGTTTTGTTCAGTTGATTCCGGACTGATATATGGAATGCCCAGGTTGAGTCCGCGTAAAATTAAAAGCGCAGCCATACCTACTTTAAAGGCCGGAGATATTTTTTGCATTTGCTTTCTAAAACTTTGACCAATTAAATTTCCAAACAAAGGCAGGGTGAGCATTATGCTGAATGTGCCAATACCGAAAAAAAACATAAACAAGGCACCGTTGACGAAGCTACCGGTGGTTACTGCGCCCGCAATGGCCAAATAAACCATGCCGCAAGGCAATAAACCGTTTAATAAGCCGATAAATAAAATAGAGGACTTGGTGTTTTTTGAAAATAATTTTGATAAGCCTGATTTAATCGCATTAAAAAAACCGAATAGGCTATTGTTTAATGAATTTTGTAAAGCGTTTCTGCCAAAAAAAACAGAAGCCATTAAAAATAAACCGATGGTAATTGACACTGTATTTTGGAAGGATCCAATAACAAGACTGCTGCCTAATATGCCAAAGAGTGCGCCGAGTAAGGCGTAAGTGAAGATGCGTCCTAAATTATAAATCAAAACAAAGAAAAGTCTTTGTAAAGGATTTACTTTACCAATTGGAAGCGCAAGTGCGATTGGTCCGCACATGCCGATGCAGTGAAAACTGCTGACAAAACCCAATCCTATGGCGGCCCAAATAAATGACATTATTCAAATTTAACCACATTTTCTTTAAAATATGATTTACCATTGCTGGTAAATGATATTTTCATTTTATAAACACCCTTCGCAAAGCTGTTTTCAGTGATGCGTTGTTCCCCGCTTTGGTTCGGCATGAGGGCAATGTTTTTATCTAGGGTTTCATCCGAAGGGCGAATGAACTCAACTTGTCCTTTAAAATCGGCACTCAATAACGCAAGTGGAATTTTAATATCAACTGATTTACCTTTTACCATGTGTTCAATTGGCGTGGTTAGGGCGTTGGCATTTTCAGTTGCGTCGATTTGTTTCTGAAATTGAATTTCTTTGGCAAAATAATCTTTTGATTCGAGTTCAGATTTTTGGCCGAAACATGTAAACACCAATGTGAGTATCAATGCAACAAAGGCCAAATATAAAATGGTAATTCTTGTTCCCCAGTTCATGATGATTTTTTATTAAAATTAATTATTCTACCGGACCTAAGAAATTTGTTTTCACATTTTTCACTTTTTTTCCGTGGCTGTATACCCCAATGACCAGTTTGGTTTTTCGGTTTTTGATTTCAGATTTTTTTAAATAAACAAAAAACTCGCCTTGTGAAATATCTTCTTTTTTAACGCCTAATTTTTTACCGACAATTTCAATTCTACCATCAAAATTTTCAACCTTTAAATCAACGGGCATGCTGTCGCGCGTTTTATTTACCAGTTTGATGGTGTACAAATTACTCACTTCTTCATTGGGCTGCTCTTGATACAACATGCCTTTTGCCCTCAATATGGTGGCGTCGTAATCGGAGCGGGTTGATAATAAAACTACTTCAATACCAATCAA
This sequence comes from Sphingobacteriaceae bacterium, assembly GCA_947453445.1. Lineage (GTDB taxonomy): Bacteria > Bacteroidota > Bacteroidia > B-17B0 > Aurantibacillaceae > Aurantibacillus. The sequence goes on along the minus strand of CANGGP010000013.1, from coordinate 39,471 downwards.
AACAATTAATACAGCCGTGTAGGCTTTCATGCGATTGGTATACCTTAATTTCTTTTTTTCTGCTATTCCTTTTTCAGAATCATATCTGATTAAACCTTTTGGCAGATGCACGCCTTCCATCATGTGATCACACGCATCGATACAAGCTGTGCAGTTTACACATTCCAATTGTGTGCCGTTCCGAATGTCGATACCGGTGGGACAAACCTTAACACATAAACCACAGTCGATACAATCGCCTTTGGTTGGATCTGTTTTTTTGGTGAACTTATGGCGGGGTTCACCGCGCACGTAATCATATGCCACAACAATACTTTCTTTATCGAGCAATACCCCTTGCATGCGGCCATATGGACAAACAATTAAGCAAACTTGCTCTCTAAACCACGAGTACACAAAGAAGAAAACGGTTGTGAAAATTAAAAGTGAAGTGATGCCACTGGTGTATTTTGCTGGATTTTTATAATATGCAAAAACTTCATCAATGCCTTTTAAGTATGATAAAAAAGTGTTGGCGATAAGAAATGACAATAGGAAAAACAAAATCCATTTGACAGATTTTTTTAATATTTTTTCGGTATGCCAAGGTGCTTTTTTAAGCGCACGTTGATAGTTAGCATCACCTTCAATCCAGTATTCGATTTTGCGAAAGAGCATTTCCATGAAAATGGTTTGTGGACAAGCCCAGCCACAGAATATTCTACCGAAAATAACTGTAAACAGGGCGATGAACACAATAAAAATGAGCATGCCCAATCCAAAAATGAAAAAATCTTGTGGCCAAAAAATCATGCCGAACAAAATGAATTTGCGTTCGAGCACATTTAACATGAAGAGAGGTTCACCATGGAATTTAATGAATGGTAAACCAAAAAATATGATGAGATAAACCCAGCTTAGATATGATCTTAAATTGTATAATCTACCTGATGGTTGGCTGGGAAACAACCAAGATCGTTTACCGTCTTCTCCGATTGTTGCAATCGAATCTCTGAAACTATCTTGGTCGTTGTGCTTATCTTCTGGAGGCATTTTTTATTTTTTAAGGACGTCTTTTTTTAATGTATCGGCTGTTACAACTACTTTCAAACTGTCGTTTACAACGGCACTTGAATCGCTTGGCGCAGCTGCTTCTTCAACATATAAATCACCTTGTTTGTCTTTGCCTTTTGGTGGATTGGTTCCACGAAGTGTTTTAATAAATGAAGCCAATTGAGCAATTTGTATTGGTGAATAATCTTCTTTCCATGATTTCATACCTTTATCAGGGTAACCATATTTAATGGTTTTGAAAATATCTTTTACACTACCTGAATGTAACCAATAGTCATCGGTTAAGTTCGGACCAACGCCACCTTCACCTAATTTACCGTGGCAAGCAGAACATGTTGTTAAGAAAATATCTTTGCCGGCAGCAATATCAGCAGGTTCCTTTAAAAGTTTTACTGTGCTTTCGTCAACGTTATTTGCTGATGTTTTCATGAATTCAGCAATATCAGCTTCAGCTTTTTTCATGCTTAATTTATATTCTTCACCTTGTAATGGAGAGGTGCCGGTTACGTGGTAGTTTACCATATAAATGATGGCGATAAAAATAGTAAGGTAGAAACCATATTTCCACCAAGGCGGTAAATTGTTGTCCAACTCTTTAATACCATCGTAATCATGGTCCATTAAAATACTCTCTTCATTCTCAACTTCAACTGCATCGCTTAATTTGTCCAAAATGGTTTTTTCTTTTGGTTTGTTTGCAATGTGTAAATTGGCTTGGATTTCAGACTTCAATAAAAATTGTAAGGTTGAAAGCATCACCATAATGAAAATGATTTCGAGCAAAATTACAGTGATTAAGAAGTAGAATGTAAATTGATCGATGCCGCCAATTCGATCATTTGCAACTGCCGCCACTTTGTTGCCAGCCATTGCCGAAAAACTCAATAGCGAAAACAATACAAATAACATGGCTGTTGGCTTGGCTTTATTGGCAGCTTCTTCAGCACTTTTTTTCAGCCTTTGTATAAAGAGGTCGGAGCCCGTAATGTTTTTTAACACCCCGCTCAAAGCCATGATGATGACAGCCAATAAAATAATCACACAAATTAATGTGTTGAAAAGGGCGTTTGAAAAATAACTTACGGTTGCCACTTCGTTTTCTTGTGCAACTGACAGAAACGGAAGAGCCATGAGGCCCAAAGTGATGAAACGGCTTTTGTTTTTATTTATGGTCGATGTATTCATACAAATCGATTTTATTTTAATTAGTCTAATGGAATATTTGATACTTCTTCTATGTGCGCCTTATCAGCTTTGGCAACGTATAATGCTACGCCAACAAAAAACAGAAAGAATATGGCAAAGGATACCATTGGGTATATGCCCACGCCACTGATGCTTTCGAGATAATTAATGAATTTCATGTTTTCTTTTTTTTATTGATTAATTAATTCGATTCTGTTAATTGGTCAATTTTGCTACTTCTTCTTTTGGTGCAGCTTTAATGTCTTTACCCAAACGTTGTAAGTATGATATCAAGGCAATAATTTCTTTATCTGCTGCTGTTTTGATACCATCTTTGTTCAAGCTTTCTGCAATGCCCTTGGCTTGTTTTTCCATGTCGGCCGAAGCAATTTTTTCGTAACCTTCAGGATATGGCACACCAAGTTTTTGCATGGCTTTGATTTTTCCTACAGTACTTTCAACATCCACTTTGTCTTCCAATAACCAAGGGTAAGTTGGCATAATTGAACCGGGCGACATCGATGTTGGATCCATCATGTGATTGTAATGCCAACTGTCGGGGTATTTGCCGCCTTCGCGTGCTAAATCCGGACCGGTACGTTTTGAACCCCATTGGAATGGATGATCATAAACAAATTCACCGGCTTTTGAATACTCGCCGTAACGGGCTGTTTCACTGCGGAAAGGACGAATCATTTGTGAGTGACATGTATAACAACCTTCGCGGATATAAATATCACGACCTTGTAATTCAAGCGGTGTATAAGGTTTTACACTTGATATGGTAGGGATGTTTGATTTTACCAAGAATGTTGGAACAAATTCAACAATACCGCCAATGAGTACCAACACCAAACTAACGATTAACATTTGAATAGGGCTGCGTTCAATCCAACGGTGCCAGTGGTCTTTACCATGTGCATGGTAAGTGCCTTGCAATGCAGGTGCTTCAGCATTTTCATTCGGTACAAAGGTGCCAACTTTAATGGTTTTAATTAAGTTGTAAATCATTAACAATGCGCCAACCAAGAATAATAATCCCCCAACGGCACGGGCAGCGTAGAATGGCGCCATTTTAGTAACGCTATCCATGAATTGCCATTTTAATTGACCTTCCGGAGTAAATTCTTTCCACATTAAACTTTGCATGATACCGGCCCAATACATTGGCACTGCATATAACACAATACCCAATGTGCCAATCCAAAAGTGCATGTTGGCCAATTTATTAGAATATAATTTTGTGTTAAACATTTTCGGGATTAACCAATATAAAATACCGAATGTCATGAAGCCGTTCCATCCCAAGGCACCAACGTGCACGTGTGCGATGGTCCAATCGGTAAAGTGAGAAATGGCGTTGATGGATTTAATGGATAACATTGGGCCTTCAAAAGTGGCCATACCGTATGCTGTAACAGCAACCACTAAAAATTTAAGCACAACATTATCACGTACTTTATCCCATGCCCCGCGTAAGGTTAATAAACCGTTGATCATACCACCCCATGATGGCGCAATTAACATGATTGAAAATACAACACCCAATGATTGAGCCCAATCAGGAACTGCAGTGTATAACAAGTGGTGAGGTCCGGCCCAAATGTAAATGAAAATTAAGGCCCAAAAGTGAATGATGGATAAGCGATATGAGTAAACAGGACGATTGGCCACTTTAGGAATGAAATAATACATCAAACCTAAATAAGGTGTTGTTAAGAAGAATGCAACCGCATTATGACCATACCACCATTGAACCAATGCATCTTGAACGCCTGCATACAATGAATATGATTTCCAAAACGAAACAGGAATTTCTAATGAGTTAACGATGTGCAACATGGCCACCGTAATAAAAGTGGCGATGTAAAACCAAATAGCAACATATAAGTGACGCTCTCTTCTTTTTAAGATGGTGCCAAACATGTTCCAGCCAAAAACCACCCAAATTAAAGCAATCAAAATATCAATTGGCCACTCTAATTCAGCGTATTCTTTACCTGTTGTTTTACCAAGTATAAGCGTAACCGCCGCTAAAACTATAATTAATTGCCAGCCCCAAAAATGTACCTTACTTAAAAAGTCACTAAACATACGTGCTTTTAAAAGGCGTTGCAATGAATAATAAACGCCCATAAAAATACCGTTGCCCACAAAGGCAAAAATAATGGCGTTCGTGTGAATAGGTCGAACCCTACCAAAAGAGGTATAGGGTAATTCAAAATTGAACATTGGCCAAACCAATTGCAGCGCGGCAACTAAACCGGCTAACATTCCCACAATGCCCCAAAGCATCGTGGCGTAGGCAAAGTTTTTTACAATTTTATTGTCGTACTGAAATTTTTCTATTTCCATAAACGCTTCGTTGTTATTTGTTTTTTATTTATTTGATTGATCTGTGTTTTCTGCTTTTGGTGTGTCGTCGAACAGCATGCGTACCGATGGGGTATAATCATCGTCGTATTGCCCACTTTTAACCGACCAAATAAAGGCGATTAAGAAGCCTATTGCAATCATAAGACTAGCTGATATAAGGATAATAACGACGCTCATTTAACGATTTCAAAATTATAATTGTATGGATGCAATAGTACTGACATTACTCTTTTTAACTTATGATAAAAGTCATGTTTTTGAGAAATCAAAAGTATTGTGGAAAAATAGCTATTTGGCCCGAGGCAAGGCCTTGGTAATTGTTTAAAAGGGATAAGTTTGAATTTTTTGATGCAATGAAAAAAGCCCTTCGGTTTTGAAGGGCTTTTTCATACAACTGATGATTGTATTTTATACCACCATGCACACGTCGTTGTTACAAAACTTTTCGCCGATAGAATCTTCAGAAACCTGTTTAAAATCTACCGAAGTAATTTTTGCCGACATTTCCTCATAACGCTCTTTAGAAATGGCTTCATAAGGCATTTGAGCATATGCGCCGAATTCGAGTTTTGGTAAAAAACTAATCGATTTTAAATCGTATTTGAAATAATCTAACACAGTTTTAATTTCATGGCTTTCGTTGGGTTTCACTGTTACAGTGCAAGAAACTTGATTGTCGGACCAGTATTTTTGTAAAAAAACAGCCAGCGAAACCTGTTCCCATATGCTTACAGTATTCAGCGACTTTCCTTGGTTGTGGATTGGAAATTCTACCACCACCGAACTTGCGTCTACCACATCGTCTTCAATGTGCAATCCTGAATTTAAAATGGCAGGCAACAAACTCGAGTTTTTTGATAAACGCATCCTTCGGATGTAATAATTAAATTCCGGGAAGTGACAGCCGGGGTTAACACCAGCCAATAAACTTACGGTGCCACTTGGTTTTACACTGGTGGTTTTGATGCTTTTTGGAACACATAACCAAGAAGAGTAAATATCGTCCCATTTTTGAATTTCATGGTAACCTTCATCGAGCCATTGTTTTAAAACATCCAATGAATGTTCGCCAATGAAATTTGTAATGCCTGATACCGAAGTGCCAATGCGGCGATTGCGTTTTTGAACACGGTTTGTTTCAGGCCAAGTGGTATTCACCAAGGTGGCCGTTTTACCCAATAAATAGGCAAATTTTAAGGTTCTTAAATAATCTTCTTTAGATTCTGCTCTTGAAGGAAAGGTTTCAACAAGGCAGCACAATTCGTAAGATTCTAAAGTTTGTTCGCCGCATGGATTGGTACCTTTTGCTTTGATATCTTTGTTATCGGCCGGATCACACATACGAGAAAAGGCGCGAATATTATTCATAAACACAAAACCCGGTTCGCCATTAATGGCTGTTTGTTTGGCCACTTCTTCAAAGTCGGTGCTTTCATCTACATTCACGCTGTTGTTTGAAGCCCAGCCCCATTGGGCTCGGTGGGCCATGCTGCCTTCGTATTTTTGTGATTCTGAATTCCATCTGTAATCTTTTAAACTGCGGTATTCTTTGTCTTTCACTTCACCCAAAGCAATTTGAGCCGTTCTTCTTACGTTGCCAGCAACCACACATTGACCAATCATGTTCATGATATCCGTAATGGCGGTAACGGTTATCTTCTTGCCGTCTAATCTATGTAGCACATCCCTTAATTGGTTGTGTAATTTTTCGAGTGGGGCAGGGCCCGATGAAATGCCGCCAAATCCTGCAATGGGAATGCCTGCGGGACGAATTTCTTCATAATTAAATTTTACAACCGAGGCATTGTTAAAGCCAAAATGTTTTGAAAAATAAGTGAATAATAATTTTTCTAAGCTCATTACCCAGCCTTCGCGAGAATCGGGAATCACAAAAATTTCTTCGTGTTTACTTGTTGGAGCGTTGATTTCGATTTTTTTGGCACCTTCAACATCAAACCCAACACCAACACCCACCATGCTCATGTCCATCATAAACGTGAATGGTTTTAAGGCTTCCTCTAAGGTTTTGCCAATATTTTCAGTCGAAACAAAAGCGCAATTAAATAAAGCTTGGCCAACTCTTTTTTGATGAATAATGGGTGTGCCTAAAGCCCACAGCATTCTGCCGGGCGGTAAAAATTTCATTTTAAAAATACGGTCGTACATTTCTTGGGCTGAATGTTGCGCTTTGCGGTTATTCCAACCAAGTTCATTACTTAATATGTGCTCTTTTTGTAAAGTATAGGCTCCTTCAACTACGCGTCTCACGGTTTCGTACCACTGTTCATTATGACCGTTTTCCGTCAGTCGGGAATACGTACGGTAATAAGTTAGTTGTCCGAGCCCGTTAAAACCAAAATCAGGCTTGATGTCTTTGTAAGAATTCACAAATTCTTCATCGAGTTTAAAATTTAACATAGTGTATTGTTTTAGAAGTTAGAATCGTAAGCAAGTTTTGCCGTCTTTTAAACCATCCGACAAATCCAATAAATTGGTGCTTTGCAACATGTTTTTTAATTCGGCTTTGATGTGTTTGTATTTATGGTGTACAGGACAAGGGCGTAACTCAGAACAAAGTTTTAAACCGAGGACACAAATTTTGTAATCAAAATCTTCGTCGATGGCTTTTACAATATCCTTCAGTTTTACCTTCCCCATCTTTTTGTTGTTTATTTCAAATCCTCCATTCGCACCTTTCACCGATTGAATTACCTTGCCTTTTACTAATTGTTGTAAGATTTTGGCCGTAAATGCTTCCGGTGAATCTATTTCTTTTGAAATGTCTTTTAAATTGGGACGCTTATTATTTAGTGATTGTTGCGCAATATAAATGGTGGCCCTTATTCCGTATTCGCAAGCTTTACTAAATATCATAATTAATTTATATGCTCCAAATATAAACCTAATCTAAAAGTCGGATAATTTTATCCGATATAATTGTGAACAGATAACTGTCCATTTAACAATTCGGTTTATAAATCTGTTGATTAAAAATTTTATGACTTTTCTCAGCCTTTTAAATCGCTAAATTATGGTAACCCTTAAAAAATTTAATTAATTAATTTGCGTTTCTATTGTAATACGATAATCATCATATGAGAATGTATTTTACATTTGCATGTTGGTTCAAATCTCAATCAATGAAATGGGATTCATTTGTATCCTGAATTTACAAATTCAAAATTTGATGGGCCATTAACGAAAACAATTGATTTATGCAGACATTACCTGATTCAATAAAAAAATTTCTTCTAGAAAATAAAGTCGTGACTATTTGTTTTGTTGATACAAATAATCAACCATACTGTATCAATTGTTTTTATGCATTTGACGAAAATGAAAACGCCTTGATATTTAAATCATCTTATGGCACAAAACACGAAACTTTAATCAAGGCGAGCGCTGCGGTGGCGGGTACCATTTTACCGGATCAAATTCAGTTTACCAATTTAAAAGGGATTCAATTTAACGGCTCAGTTAAACCTGATTTTATGCTAGGTGCTTCTACTTTCAATGCGCATTATGCCAAAGCATTTCCAATGAGTTTAATGTTGCCGGGATATTTTTGGATCGTAAACCTCACCTACATAAAATATACCGACAATACTTTGGGTTTCGGAAACAAAACCGTTTGGAATCGTGATTTAGAACAAGCTTGAAAGTTACAATCGCGCAATGATGGCGATGAGCATAAACACACCTAATAAAAAGGTAATCACCATTGTTCTAAAGCCGTATTTTACTTGTTGTTCGGCACTAACACCGATACCACTGATGTAGAGGCCAATGCCTAAGCAAGCGAAAACCCAAACCAAACCTAAAATGAAATATATTGCTGTACCCATGTTGTTTTTTTTTGTGATTAATTTTCTAAGTATTATTTTTTAAAGTCCATTGAATTAATTTAAATGCGATGCCAAATAGTGCTATTGTGATAATTGTTCCTCCCAATCCGAAGGCAATAAAATAAGGCTTTAAACTTGCCATCATCTCAGCATATGTACTCTGCGGATTGCTCATCTGCCAAATTCCTTTTTTTATGCCAGCCAAATTTAAGGAAGCCCATAAAATAAAAATGCCAATTTGTAATACCCAAAATTGTAGGTTTAAAAACTTTGCACTAAACAAGGATATGTTTTTTGGAGCCATAAATTCAAAACAGCAGGCCAAGATGATCATGCTGTTTATGCCAATTGTTGTTCCCATGGCATGCGCTACTGTAATGTGTGTGCCATGTGTATAGATATTGATGGCGGGAATCGACATGAGCAAGGCTTGGCTTAGATTGATTAGCACCCATACATCAGCCATCATTAAAAAGCGATAAGGAAAATGATGATAATTTTTTTGCACAGCGCTTACACTTTTTTTCCAATTGTAAAATATTTTTAGAAAGAAAATCCATTCAGTCATACTTACCGCATAACCCACATACCGCACATAGTTTACTGTTGGAAGGGTATATACATGATGCCCCCAATTAAACATTAGGTTAACAAGACCAAGAAAGAAGGTAGCAAATGCTAATTTACTTTTGCCAACGTCTTGTTTGTTCTCAATCTTATCCATTAAATAAAAAGCTGTTCCATATAAAATTTGATTCCATGCACCAACCAAAGAACCGTTAGCCTTCCATTGAATTGTCATATCGGTGATAAAATGACTTCTGAAATAAGGAAACACCCACAAATAATTTTCGAGGAATATAAACAGAAAAAAAACAATACCTGTGAGCCACATCCACATGTAAACGGGCCAGTTTTTTATTTTTCTGACAATGCTAATAAAATTAATAAGAAATAATACCCAAGCAATCACAATGGGCAATGACCAAATAGGATTAAACTCCCAATATTCGCGGCCGCCGAATTGTTTTGTGAAATAAGAATAATAAATGCTCAGTAATGCAAATAACCAAAAAGCGATTTGTGCTTTGCTTTTAATGTTAAAAATAAGTTTGCCAGTTATTGCTTGCAAGGCACTATAAACACATCCGCTGGCACCAAGTATGATCCAAAATAATGCCGAGCTTACGTGTAAGGGTCTGAGTGCTGCAAAACCAAAACTCTCTTTTAAAAAATCGGGTATTAAATACACAACAGCAGTAAATACACCAAAAAGCAACGCGACAAATAAAATACACAGTGCTAAAAATAAAAATTGTTGACCGCTATTGTTTTTTAATTTGTTCATTGGTGATGAATCATGCCAAAAGCATTGGTGTTAAATTTTCTAGGGTCAGCAACACCACTGGCGTTCGTTGATTTTAAAAATTCAAATAAATCTGTTAATTCGTTTTCGGGAATGTGAAAGGCCGGCATTTGTTTAATACCGGATTGTATCATGGCGCGCATGAAGTTTTCGCCCTTGTTGGGATTTGAAATCGTGTTTGTAAGGTCGGGCCCTAAATAACCGCCTAAGCCAAAAAGCTGATGGCAACTTTGGCAATTGTATTTTTGCCAGATAAGTCTACCATCAGCAGCTTTTTGTTGATTGAAACCAAGCACTTTTTTTTCTGAAAGTGGTTGTAAATAAATACTAAAGGAATAGGCAAGAAACAATGCACTTAAAAAAATAAATACAGATGTGATGCCTATTTTCATAACCTTTATAATTTTTCAAATTTGGCTTGAAAGAATCTTAAGTATTTTGGTTCGTAAACCATTTTTAATCCTTTTATTGAATTGCGTCTTTCATATACAGATGCTACCGACTCGGCAATTACATCCATGTGGGCTTGTGTATAAACCCTGCGTGGCATGGTAAATCGCACCAACTCTAATTTCGGATAATAATTTTCACCGTTGGCTTTGCGACCCGCCGAAACAATACCGCGCTCCATTGTTCTTACGCCTGAATCGATGTATACTTCTGCTGCCAATGTTTGTGCAGGAAATTGATCTTGCGTTAAATGCGGTAAGAATTTTTTAGCATCCACAAAAATACCATGACCACCAATGGGTTGAACAATTGGCACATTGTATTCCATCATTTTATGTCCCAAGTATTCAACCTGACCAATTCTGGCACGTTGATGGTTGTCGTCCAAACTTTCCGCAATCCCAACGGCAATGGCTTCCATGTCTCTGCCGGCTAAACCGCCATAGGTGTGTAATCCTTCATAAACTACCACCATATTGCGTGCTTCTTCAAACACATCCCATTCATTGGTGGCCATAAACCCGCCAATGTTTACCAAGGCGTCTTTTTTAGCACTCATGGTGGCACCATCGGTTAAAGAACAAATTTCTTTCACAATGTCTTTGATGCTTTTTTTGGCGTATCCTTTTTCACGTTGTTGAATAAAATAGGCATTTTCTGCAACCCTGGTCATATCGTGAATAATGCGGATACCAAGCTTTTTGGTATAAGCGCGTAGTTCTTTTAAATTGGCCATGCTCACAGGTTGTCCGCCTGCCATGTTCACATTGGTTGCAATACTGATGTACGGAATTTTTTTTGCGCCGTACTTCTTCACTACTTTTTCCAATTTAGCCATGTCAACATTACCTTTAAATGGATGGTCGCTGTAAGGATCGTGTGCTTCGTCAATAATGATATCGGTAAAAGTACCACCTGCTAGTTCCTGATGTAAGCGGGTGGTGGTGAAATACATATTGCCGGGAATCACATCCCCTTTTTTAATTAAAATTTTAGATAAAATATTTTCCGCAGCACGACCTTGGTGTGTGGGAACTATGTATTTGTAACCATAATATTTTTGAATGGCTGCTTCAAGTTTGTAATAACTCTTGCTGCCTGCGTATGCTTCATCGCCAAGCATCAATGCCGCCCATTGAATATCGCTCATGGCATTTGTTCCACTATCGGTGAGTAAGTCGATGTAAACATCTTCCGATTTTAAAAGAAAAGTATTATACCCTGCTTCTTTAATGGCTTTAATGCGTTGTTGTTTGGTGGTCATTTTTAATAACTCTACCATCTTAATCTTGTAAGGCTCAGCCCAAGAATGTTTTATATCTGATTTTTTCATCTTTATTTTTTTATTTGTTTAATTTTTTTCGAAACGTGCAGTAAAATGTCTTAAAAATGGCGGTTCATATGTAATGTGGAATCCTTTGGTTTGTTCTTTAAGTTCTAAAATATCATCGAATACATCCAGTACATAATCAATGTGGCTTTGCGTATAAACACGTCGCGGAATAGCCAACCGAACCAATTCATTTTCGGCTGCAATCAGTTTGTTGTTTTCATCATACTTTCCAAACATCACCGAACCCACTTCGCAACAGCGAATGCCGCCCTTTACATACAAATCACAAGCAAGCACCTGACCCGGAAATTCTTCCACAGGAATATGACTATACAATTTTTTGGCATCAATGTATACCGCGTGGCCACCAATGGGCCATACTACAGGAATACCTTTGGCTCTTAAGTTTTCACCGAGATAAGCAGTGCTGCGAATACGATAATGTAAATAATCGGCATCAAACACTTCAGTTAAACCAATGGCAAGCGCTTCCATGTCGCGCCCGGCCAAACCACCATAAGTAGTGAATCCTTCAGAAATAATGAGTTGGTTTTTACATTTTAGCGACAAGGCCTCGTCTTTCATTGTCAATAATCCACCGATGTTTACCATGCCGTCTTTTTTGGCGCTCATGATAAATGCGTCGCCGAGCCTTAACATTTCTTTTGCTATATCTTCGTAACTTTTATCCTTGTAGGCTTCTTCACGGTGTTTAATGAAGTAGGCGTTTTCAGCAATTCTGCAACCATCAATTACCAGTAATAATTGGTGTTCATCACAAATTTTTCGGAGTTCTTTTACGTTTTGCATGCTTACCGGTTGACCGCCTGACGAGTTATTGGTAACCGTTATGATTACCGCTGCTATGTTTTCTTTACCATGTTTGGTGATCAATGACTTTAATTTACCCAAATCGATGTTGCCTTTAAATGGTAAATCTACTTCGGGGTCTTTGGCTTCATCATATATAATGTCGATGGCTGTGGCACCGGTAAATTCAATATTCGCGCGCGTTGTATCGAAATGGGTATTGCTGATAAATATTTTATCCGGACCGCCCAAAATTCCGTACAAAATTCTTTCTGCTGCACGCCCTTGGTGGGTTGGTAAAATGTATTTCATGCCCGTTAATTCTTTCACAACTGCTTCAAGGTGTTCCCAACTTCTGGCACCGGCGTAACTTTCATCACCAATCATAATGCCGGCCCACTGTTTGTCGCTCATAGCGCCTGTTCCGCTGTCGGTTAGTAAATCGATAAATACATCGCTCGATCGTAATAAAAAAGGATTGTAACCGGCGTTTTTTAATGTGCTTACACGAAATTCTTCAGTGGTGATTTTTAATGGTTCAACCATTTTTATTCTAAAGGGTTCGGTTAATGTGCGGAGTTTGTTTTTCATATTTGTTTTTAAAAATGGATGGATTGAATTTCTTTATCTGCTGTTTTAAAATTTTCTATTTTATCATTAAGGATTAAATTGGCTGTTTGCGACAAATTGCGCAACAAAAGAAGCTCTTGTGAAAACTTCATGTTTGCAATTTCTTGCTCAATCATAGTTAGGATATCAGTGCTAAGTGTGCGGGCCTTCAATAATTCTTCATAATCATTTTCGAAAGCAGTTTTGGTCATTGTTTTTTTCAATTGAAAAATCAACTCCTTGATGCCTTTTTTCTCGAATATTTGTATATCAATGCTTTCAGTTTTTTGATGTGATGCCTTGTTTATAAAAGATTCAGAATTAATTTTTTCGGCAGCATTATGTGCAAAAACCAATGCTTCCAACAAACTGTTCGATGCCAAACGGTTGGCCCCGTGTAAGCCTGTATAAGACACTTCACCCAATGCATATAATTGTTGAATGCTTGTGAGCCCATCTTGGTCAACAGCAACACCACCGCATTGGTAATGGGCTGAAGGAGTAATCGGAATTAAATCGTATTTAGGATTTAAATTTGCTCTTTTAAATTCAGCAAAAATTTGCGGGAAATGATTTTTAGCCGATTTGATATCGAGGTGTCTTAAATCTAAATAAACAAAGGAAAGCCCTTTTGTTTGCATGTAATCGTAAATGGCATTGCTAATCACATCTCTTGTAGCCAATTCTCCGCGATTATCATATAGGAACAAAAATCTTTTTTCATTGCCGTCAACCACATGTGCACCAAAACCTCTTAAAGCTTCTGAAATGAGAAATGAAACATGATGATTTGCGGCTTGATACAATGATGTAGGATGAAATTGCATGAAGCGCATGTTTTTTATGACAGCACCGGCTCTAAAGGCCATTGCATAACCATCGCCACTTGCCACGCGGGGGTTGGTTGTGTTGGCATACACTTGCCCACAACCGCCACTGGCCAATACTGTTACTTGTGATCTAAAGGAAATGATTTGATTCGATTTTGTATCAAGTATTTTAATTCCGGAACATGTTTTTTTGTGATTGATGTTTTCCGTCAACAAATCAATCACCGTGGTATTGGTCAATAGCTGTATCCTGCTTCTAGCTTGAACCTGCTTTAGCAATACACTTTCAATTTCAAATCCAGTTTTGTCTTTGTGATGCACCACACGTGGCAGTGAGTGACCACCTTCCAATGCCAAATGAAAATGTTTGTTGTCTTGATAATCAAATTTTACACCCAATTGAACTAAGTCGTTAATGCGGGCAGGCGCTTGCTCAACAACCATTTTTACTATGGCGGAACTGCACAAGCCTTTACCGCAAGCCAAGGTATCATGTATGTGATTGTTGAATGAATCGTTGCGTAAATTTGTTACTGCCGCAACACCACCCTGCGCATAACGTGTATTACAATCATCGGCTTCTGATTTGCTGATGATTGTAATGTGCAAATCAGGATGACCATCATTAAGTTTTATTGCCAAGGATAAACCGGCAATTCCTGAACCTATGATGAGTACATCTGTTTCCATGGCTTAATTTGATAAGGACATCATTTTTTGTAAAGGCAACAAGGCCCTCTGAATTAAATCTTCTTGCAGTATAATTTCAGGACTCTCTTGACTTAAGCAAGCGGCTATTTTTTCCAAGGTATTTACTTTCATATAACCGCATTCGCTGCAAGCACAAGCATTGTCATCTTGAACAGGCATTGGTATTATTTCTTTATTGACTGCTTCACTTTTTAATTGATGTAAAATGCCGGCTTCCGTACCTACAATAAAACTTTTGGCTTCACTCTTTTGAATGAAATTTATCATAGCAGAAGTAGAACCAATAAAATCTGCTATTTCTATTATCTGACGGTCTGACTCAGGGTGTGCCACTATTTTGGCCTCAGGATGTTTTGCGCATAGCTGCAATACTTTGTGAAACGAAAATGCTTCATGCACCAAACAAGCACCATTCCACAACACCATGTTTCTATCGGTTTCTTTCATGAGGTATCTGCCTAAATTTTTATCGGGACTAAAAAGTATTGGTTGATTTTTATCAATCGACGCAACAATTTGTTTAGCATTCGATGAAGTACAAATTATGTCGCTTTGTGCTTTAACTTCTGCATTGCAATTTATGTATGTAACCGCAATATGATTGGGATATAATTGGCGAAATTGTTTAAATGCTTCTGCACTGCACGAATCCGCTAATGAACAACCGGCATCCATGTCTGGCACCAAAACCTTTTTTTTGGGGTTTAAAATTTTAGCTGTTTCAGCCATAAAATGTACGCCTGCAAAAACGATGATATCAGCCGTTGTAGAAGCCGCGTTTTTAGCAAGCGCTAAACTGTCGCCAACAAAATCAGCAATGTCTTGTATTTCCGGGCGCTGATAATAATGCGCCAGAATCACTGCATTTTTTTGTTTTTTGAGTTCAATTATTTTTTGCGAATAATTAATCTTTTGCGCAGAGTTAATTTGCATAACAATTAAACGGTTTGAGGTGTTAATGGAATTAGCATTCTATTTAAATTGTCCTTCAAATGGTCTAAAATCGCCATGTTGCTTTTTAAGAAGGTATTGTCACGAACATTTTGAAATAATTCCTCATAATAGGCAATACCGTCATTCAAGTTCTTTTTGAAATTTTGAAAATGCTCAATTTTTTTGCCGTTGAGTTCCGTTAAATTTTTTTCAATGTCTTTTTTTAAATAGTCAATGTACAATTGAAGTTCATTGATGAAAAGATTAGGTCTGTTTAAATTGTTTAAAATGTTTAATCGGCCATAAATATGATCTACCATTTGTTTTAAGGAGAATGTGCCCGAAAAGTAAGCTAAATTGGGACCGGGACAAATCGTTACCGCTTTAAGTTTATGCGATAATTCTGCCTTGTTTAGCAATAAGGCAGCAGCACCTAATCCTTCACATAAACAATCTTTTTCTTCTATCTCTGCAATTTTAGCTTGCAAAATGGCTTTATCACTAATTGAATTTTCGAGTGTTTTAATTTTTAAACGTTGGTATTCGCGTGATGCGGTACAAATGGCCTTATCTGTAAATTCTTTATTAGAAATTAGGAATTTTTTATAGCAAGGACTACCGGGTCTGTTTTTATGAATTCTGTTTTTTCTTTGATCCTCTGAGCTACTTCTTCTAAAATTATTAAAGGGCACGCCCAAGGGTGAAGCATGACTCACATAATAATCTTCTTGATTGGCATGTGCTAATTTCTGAAGTGTATCTTCATCTACATTAGTGGCTTCAGGTACAAGTAAAAAAGGACTGCCCCAGCCGGTGGCATCTAAATTATAGTGATGCAGTAAAAAATCATTTTCAAATGCAGTACCAATGCCGCCTTGTGCTGTAATTTTTAAATTAGGACGATTAATAAATGCAAGTTTTTGTTTGTTTTTTAAAGCATTGCAACATTCAGTGTATAATTCTTGTGCCAGTTCTTCACGTTTATTTTTAAATTCTTCTAAAATAGGACCCAATAACATTCCGTTCGATACAAAGGCATGTCCACCACAATTAATGCCCGATTCAATTCTGAATTCAGACACCCATAAACCTTTTTTCGCCAAGTATTTCCCTTGAATTAATGCTGAGCGATAATCACTCACTTTTAAAACGATTTCTTTTTTTAATTGGCCGGTGCTATCAGGAAAAAAATCATCAAACTGTTCACAATAGCTGAATAAGCGAGGATTCATGCCTGCTGAAAAAATAATAGATGATTTAATCTTGCTTTGGGCATAACCTCTTAAAGCTGCCAACGCATCGCAATACTCCTGTGGTAATTCATTGTTGTTTTCATCGTAATTGGTTTTATCCAATTTCGTCATAATGTTTACATCAATGGTGCCGGGGAAAATATGCGATTTAAGTTCAGCTTCTAAAGCTAACTTTTCCTCAGCCTTTGAGTTCTTAAATTTTTTATAAAGTTGTTTTAATTCATGGTCATTGTGCAGCATCTCGAAGTAAGCATTGATTTCATGATCGCTGTCAAAATTTTGGGCTTTAATTCTCGAAATTTGTTGGTCAATAATTGAATCTAATAAATTCAAATAGGCCGTTATTCGTTTTGCCCTGGCATCCGTTTCATTTTCTTCAATGGCTGTGTACGGCAAATTTTCATTCTTGCAGATAACCTTGCGCATTTTTTCAACCAAATGATCTTCAATAATTGAAATAACCGAATTGATACCGTATCGTGCCACCTTCACTGGCGTGTCGATGGTAAATGCTAATCCCATTACAGGAATGTGAAAGGTGTGTAATTTGGGATTTTCCATAAAAGACAATTAGGAATTATTTGGGCAAAGATATCAATTAAAAAATTCGGACTAAGTTATCCGATATTGAGTTTAGTTAAGCCTGTGCATGATTTATATCATAAACCGACCGCGCTAAATTTGATTGTCAACAGCAATTTGAAATCAATGAATTCAGAAATTCGACCTCAGGAATCGTTATGAACGATAGCAAATTAGAACCTAAAATCGAAAGACTATGGTTCTACAAAAAATTAATGGATAAAGTTTTCCAATTTTAATTTTCGCGAATAAAATGCACTCATGCCGGTTGTAAACAACATGATGGAGGCTGAGCTGATTGGCATCAAAATAGCAGCAATCACCGGCGATAATTCTCCTTGTACAGCAAAGAATAGTCCGACTATGTTGTATAAAATGGAAATTACAAAGCTGCCGTAAATAATGGGTTTTTCTTTTGTGCAGTATTCTAAAATTAGTTTTAATTGTCCGAATGATTTACCGTCTAAAATGGCGTCACAGCCCGGAGAAAAATTATTGATGTCATCCGAAATGGCAATGCCCGCGTTACTTTGCTGCAAAGCACCTGCGTCATTTAATCCGTCGCCAACCATCACCACTTTGTGCCCTTTGTTTTGCAACGATTGTATAAAATTGAGTTTATCTTGCGGATGTTGGTTAAATTTTAATTCAACATCATCACCAAATATGTTTCTTAATTTACCTGCTTCCGAATCATTGTCGCCCGAAATAACAGCCAATTGGTATTTTTCTTTCAAGGCAGGAATTAATTTTTCCAGTTCATCACGGTACTTTGTTTTAATCACATAGCAGCCCAATATTTCATCATTGATTGAAATATATACCTTACTACCATCACCGTGTTGTTGCGCAACGGCCCCACTTACAAATGAAGCTGACCCCAATTTAACCATCTCTCCATTAATGATGGCCGAAGCACCTTGCCCTTTTATTTCGGAATAACTTTTAACATGTAGGTTTTTTTGAAATGGTAAATTCGACACAATGGCCTTACTGAGAGGATGGTTCGATTGGTTCGCCAAGGTGCGTATCACTTGTGTTTGATATTCATTCAACACGCTGCCTGAGAACACAACACTTGATTCACCTTGCAAACTAATGGTGCCGGTTTTGTCAAAAACAATGGTGTCTGCTTCTGATAAATTCTCAAGAGCATTGGCATTTTTAATATATAATTTGGCTTTTTGCAATATGCCTAACATGTTGCCATTGGTAAATGTAGCGGATAACAAAAGAGCGCAAGGACAAGCAACAATTAAAATAGCTGTTACAGCATTCCAAGTTTTGTTGGGATTGTGCATCGACCAATAAACAGCAGAAATAATTGCTATCGAAAATAAAATATAAGTAAAGTAACGACTCACCGCATGCACAAATGAAACCTTCTTTTCGCCACTCTTGTTTTTAAAAGTGTCGTTGTTCCATAATTGAGTAAGGTAACTTTGTGAAACCTCTTTTACCACTTCAAGCTCCAAGGCGCCGCCAATTTGTTTTCCGCCTGCATAAATAATTTCACCAATGCTTTTTTCTGTTGGCAGTGATTCGCCGGTTACAAAACTATAATCAATATTGGCCTTACCTAAAAATAAAATACCGTCGGCGGGAACAATTTCTTGACTATGTATTTTTATTCGGTCACCCTTCTTAATTTCGGAAACCGATTTTTGTTGCTCTTCGCCATCTGTATCTATCACCGTAACGCCTAGCGGGAAGTATGATTTGTAATCTCTGTCAAAAGAAATACTTTGGTAAGTTTTGTCCTGAAAAAATCGCCCAACCAACATAAAAAATACAATACCCGACATCGAATCCAAATAACCCGCACCGCTAAAAGTGCAAATTTCATAAATGCTTCTGCCAAAAGCCATCAACACCGCAAGCGCAATGGGTGCGTCGATGTTAAGAAATTTCTGCCTTAAACTTTTGTAAGCCGATGTGAAAAATTCAGATGCGCAATAAAAGAAAACAGGCAATGAAAGTCCTAGATTCAAAAAACTAAAAAGTGTTTTTAATTGTTGTTCTTCAATGTTACCCGATGAAAAGTATTCCGGGAAGCTTAACAACATAATGTTGCCAAAACAAAAACCGGCAATCCCTATTTTATAGATGCGTGTTTTGTCGTATTTCTTAATTTTTGTACTCGAAATATCGTTTAAACTAATGTGTGGTTCATAACCTATACTCGTGAGTAATTCAGCCACTTGTTGCAAATGAATTAATTTGCTGTTGTAAACCATTGTGACTTCTTTTTTCAAAAAATTCACCGTTGAATGGATAATGCCTTTATTGAGTTTAGGTAAATGTTCAATGAGCCAAATGCAACTGCTGCAATGCATTTGCGGCAAGTAAAAAGTAACGTGCTTGTGATCACCTTCGGCAAAATGAATTAATTTTTGTTGAACGAGTTCATTTTCTAAAAATGCAAATTTACCCGGACGAACTTTTACTTTTTGATTTAATCCCGGATTTTTTGTGATATCATAATATTCACAAAGATCATTCTGGTTTAAAATTTCATAAACCATTTTGCAGCCATCACAACAAAATGCCTTGTTTTCAATCACAACGGTTTCTTCATGGCAATCATCACCACAGTGAAAGCACTTTGTCTTCTCAATTACTTTTTGATTTGATGCCATAATTGGATAGTATCAATTATTTATCGGGAATTTTATTTGATTGAATACCAAAGATAGCATACAGCGGACAAAAACCAATAATTGATGTGAGGGCAAAAATGCCACCAACGACTATTAATACGGTTGCAATGCCACCGCTTATTAAATGATTGAAGTACAAAAAGAGTATTAATATAACTGCCAAGATTCTCAGAATTTTATCCGTGCTGCCTACGTTTGATTTCATAATTCAATTTTTCCCAAAGGTCATGCACCTGCGGCCTTTTTATTTTGATAAAACTCAAATATGGGTATGACAGAAGTCAGTATTCGAAAATTCAGTCAAAAATGATTGAAGAATCACCTTTTAGTATAAAAACTTGTTAAAATGTGCTTTCGGGAACATTTATCACCAAAGCTGCGCTTTTTATATTGCAACTTTGTGCTATGATTTTAAGTTTGATCAATCGCCATAAAAAATCAATAATCGGTGTTTTAATAGGTGCTTTAGCCGGTTACTTGTATTATTTCTTTATTGGCTGCAGTAGCGGTACATGCATGATTGCATCCAATCCATGGGTAGCTGTGCCGTATTTTGCATTTATGGGTTATTTATTTACAGGACTTATCAAAAAGAAAAATGAAGCTCGCTAATATCACATATTCAACACTTACAAATAAATGTCCGCGCTGTCATCAGGGTCAAGTATTTAAGGAGGCCAATCCATATAAATTGGGTAAAATGTTTAGTTTACATGAAAAGTGTTCAAACTGCGAACTCAAATACGAAAGAGAACCGAGCTTTTTTTATGGCGCCATGTATGTTTCTTATGCGCTTACTTCAGGTTGGTTCATTGTTTGGTACTTAATTTATCTTTACTTCTTAAGCAGTTTCGATACCTTGTATTTTGCCCTAATCGTAAGTTTTTCGATACTTTTACTCAGCCCATTAACCTTGAGATTATCACGCTTATTATGGCTTAATTTCTTCTACGGCTTCAATAAAAAATTTCAACAACAAAAAATAAATAACAAATGATTAATTCTCTAAAAAACATGTTGGGCTTTGGTCCTAGCGTTGATTACAAACAATTGCTTCAAAATGGCGCTAAAATTATTGATGTGCGCACAAGGGGAGAGTATGCTTCAGGTCACATCCAAGGCAGCATCAATATTCCTTTGAATGAACTTTCTTCAGGAATGAAGAAATTAAAAAAAGACCAAGTAATAATTACCTGCTGTGCCAGTGGCATGCGAAGCGCCGGTGCAAAATCTACTTTGCTTGCATCAGGTTTCACCGAAGTGCACAATGGCGGAGGATGGATGAGCCTAAACGGAAAAATTTAAATTCAATATTTTAATTTACTTTTTACAGGTGGTTTGGGCTTGTTTATTGATAGCAGGCCTAAACCAAATGTAGGATCATATTTCAAAAGGTGACAAATGTCATTTTTTAACTAATTTCATTCCGATATATTTAGACGGAATGGAAAATTTTGATCAAGCAGAATATGACAAACTATACCCGCGGGTACTGGAATTGCTTGAGCAAGGCGAAACACAGGACTTAATAGAAATTGAGCTGAAAAAAATTTCTGAAGATCCCATCATGATTGCCGTTGCCATTAAGGAGGCAAGAAAATTTCATTTCACACAATTACGCAAGGATGGTTTTGGAAAAATATTAATTGGTGCAATCTTAATTGTAGTAGGATTTATAATTACTGCTTTTAATTTTCATTCTAACAAATCATTCGATTTCGCCATGTATGGCCTTACCAGTTTTGGTATTGGTTTTGTTTTTTATGGACTTTACAAAGTCATCGGATAATTTCGCATTACATCCCTATTGCGGTTGCAATTTGCCTGTTTCGCCAATGGCCTGAATGACGAATGTCAATTGGGAAAAGTGAGTTTCCTCATATCTTTTTAGGCATTTCCTGCGCTTCTTTGTAAAAAATATAACACATGCCGGTATATCAAAAGCACGGAAAAATCCCTTCCAAAAGACACGTCGTTTTTCGCCAAGCAAATGGTGAACTTTTTCATGAAGAATTATTTGGTACAGAAGGTTTTTCTAGTACATCTTCTTTGGTTTATCACTTAAACCCGCCTACAATGGTGAAAGAATTAGGAAAACCTTTTTCTGTAAAACCCGAGGTAGCCATCGATGAAAACTTAAAAGCCCTTAGTTTTATGGGTTATGAAGTAGAAGCGGAAGCCGATTATATCAAAAGCCGTAAAGTGTTTTTATTCAACGACGATATGCAAATTGGCATTGCTTGCCCAAGCAACTCAATGGAAGATTATTTCTTCAAAAATGCTGATTCCGATGAAATGCTTTTTATCCATAAGGGTAGTGGACGCTGTAAATCAATGTATGGAACGGTTGATTTCGAATATGGCGATTATGTGATCATTCCGAGAGGTACGGTGTATAAATTAGAATTCGATACCAACGATAATAAAATTTTATTCGTTGAATCACATAGCCCAATCCGTACACCTAAGCGTTACCGCAACGAATACGGCCAATTGCTCGAACATTCACCATTTTGCGAGCGTGATTTTAAACTACCATACAATCTTGAAACATATTCGTCACATGGTGATTTTAAAATCATGATTAAAAAGCGTGGTTTAATTTATCCTTACGTTTACGAAACGCATCCTTTTGATGTTGTTGGTTGGGATGGTTATTCTTATCCTTATTCATTTTCAATTTTTAATTTTGAACCCATCACCGGTCGTATTCACATGCCACCGCCAATTCACCAACAATTTGAAGGCCGTAATTTTGTGATTTGTTCTTTTGTGCCGCGTTTATACGATTACCATCCTGATGCCATACCTGCTCCTTATCACCACAGTAATATTGATGCCGATGAAGTATTGTATTATGTAGATGGCGATTTTATGAGTCGTAATAATATCAAACAAGGTCAGTTCACCTTGCATCCTGCGGGCATTCCTCACGGTCCTCACCCTGGCGCAATTGAAAGAAGCATAGGTAAAAAAGAAACAAAAGAATTGGCTGTAATGATTGATCCTTTTAATCCTTTAAAAGTAACCAAAGAAGCCATGAAGTATGAGGTGAAGGATTATTACCATTCTTGGATGACCGAAAAAGAACTTAGTTAAACAAAATGGACGATATTTTACATACCATACGCACCGATTACAATAAGTTCGAATTGCTTGAAAAAGATTTACACCCAAATCCTTTTCAACAATTTAAACATTGGTTGAAAGAAGAATTCGACGGAGGCAATGAGCAAGTGAATGCGATGGTGCTGTCAAGCATTGGCACCGATGGCCTTCCTGATTCTCGCGTGGTATTGTTAAGAAACATCAGTTTCAACGGTTTTACTTTTTACACCAATTACAACAGTAAAAAAGGTAAGGACTTAGCACACGATAACCGCGCTTCATTATTGTTTTTTTGGTTGGATACACAGCGACAAATTCGTATTCGTGGTCACGTAAATAAATTGCCTGCTGCCGTTTCAGATGCTTATTTTGAATCTCGCCCTTTCGAAAGTCAAGTGGCCGCTCATGTTTCAAGCCAAAGCGAAATTATTGCCAACCGCAACGAATTGGATTATATGTTCGAACGTGAAAAAGAAAAACGTTTTCAAACCAAAGTACCAAAACCCGATCATTGGGGGGGTTATGTTTTAGAACCCGAACATTTTGAATTCTGGCAGGGCCGCATGAGCCGCCTTCACGATAGAATTGAGTATCATCTTGATAAAGAACACAACTGGAAAATTAACCGATTAATGCCTTAAAAAAACAAACATGGAAACCAAAGACTTAACGCATGTAAGCAATTACAATTACGGGATTGAAAAAATATTTGATAAAGCGCAAGATTTTTTACCCATTAACGGAACTGATTATGTTGAACTGTATGTAGGAAACGCAAAGCAAGCCGCTCATTTTTATAAAACAGCTTTCGGTTTTCAAGAATTGGCGTATGCCGGACTTGAAACCGGTGTTCGCGATAAGGTTTCTTATGTTTTATACCAGGATAAAATTCGTTTGGTGCTCACCAGTCCTTTCGATCCTGAAAGTGATATTTCGCACCACATTCGTAAACACGGTGATGGTGTTAAAGTGATTGCCTTGTGGGTAGATGACGCCACCAAAGCTTTTGAAGAAACCACAAAGCGTGGTGCAAAACCATTCATGAAACCTACCGTGTTTAAAGATGAACATGGTGAAGTAGTAAAATCAGGTATTCACACCTATGGTGAAACCTTGCACATTTTTGTTGAACGCAAAAATTACAAAGGTGTTTTCTTGCCTGGCTTCGAAACCTGGAGAACCGAGTACCACCCACGCCCAACCGGCTTAAAATACATCGATCACATGGTGGGCAATGTTGAATTAGGCACCATGAACCAATGGGCTTCATTTTATGAAAATGTAATGGGCTTCGCAAACTTAATCACATTCGACGATAAAGATATTTCTACCGAATACACAGCTTTAATGAGCAAAGTGATGACCAACGGAAATGGCCGTATTAAGTTTCCGATCAACGAACCTGCACTCGGTAAAAAGAAGTCTCAAGTAGAAGAATACATCGATTTTTACCATGGTCCGGGTTGCCAACACATTGCCGTTGCAACCGACGATATTATTTTCACAATTTCTGAAATGCGTAAGCGTGGTGTTGATTTCCTTTATGTGCCGGGCACTTATTACGATACTGTAAAAGACCGCGTGGGACTGATTGAAGAAGACATGGAAGTGCTTAAAAAATGGGGCATCATGGTGGATAGAGATGAAGATGGATACCTGCTTCAAATTTTCACCAAACCTGTAGAAGACCGTCCAACATTATTCTTCGAAATCATTCAACGCAAAGGCGCCAAATCATTTGGCAAAGGTAATTTCCAAGCTTTATTCGAATCTATTGAAGCCGAACAAGCCAGAAGAGGAACTTTATAATTAAATTTGTAAAAAGTTTAATTATAATGACCGAAAAGCAAGAAAAACTGCATCAACGCATTGAAGAAAAGTTTAAAGCCATAGATCAAAATCCTGATGTGCATTTGGAAGGCCTTATTTGGGCAAAACCAATTACATATTGGGATTACATTCAAACCGATGCCCTGTTAAACCTGCAAACGCAGCGCACCACTTTGCCCGATGAAATGGTATTTATCATGTACCATCAAATCAATGAACTGTTGTTCAAAATGATTTTGTGGGAAATCGATCAGGTAGCAAGCAACGACAATCTTAGTCCGGCATTTTTCTCCGAAAAACTAAATCGCGTGAGCCGTTATTTTGATATGCTGGCTTCTTCATTTAGCATCATGCAAAATGGCATGGAAACCGAACAGTATTTAAAATTCAGAAACACACTTACACCTGCTTCCGGTTTTCAAAGCGCACAATACCGCATCATCGAATTTGCTTCTACCGAAGCCATCAATCTGGTGGATAACCGTTTTAGAAAAGATTTTGAGGCCAATGCCTCAGAAGAAAAAATATACGAGCACCTCTATTGGCAAGCTGCCGGTAAAGACCATCACACCGGAAAGAAAAATACACTCATCACCAATTTTGAAAAACGTTACAAAAAGATGTTCTTACAAAAGTTGGTCGATTACAGATCCACAAATCTTTATACTCTTTACAAATCATTACCAATTGAGGCGCAAAAAAATCCTGAATTAGTACAAGCCATGCGCCACTTCGACAAAACAGTAAACATCACTTGGGTGATGGCACATTATTATGCTGCCGAAAAATATTTGCAGCCCGATGGAAAAGCCGTTGAAGCTACTGGAGGCAGCGATTGGAAAAAATACATGTTGCCTAAATACCAACGCCGCATTTTTTTCCCATCAGTTTGGTCAGATGATGAAATTGCACACTGGGGAGAAAATATTTAATAACGCATCGCTCATCATCTACTAATTACCTGAGCCAAATTGTGGTTTTAAATTCTAACAACACCTTATCTTTGTTTCAATATTTACCATGGTGAATGACTTAAATTTTAATTTGGTTTTATCCGGTGGCGGTGCCCGAGGTTATGCGCACATCGGTATTTTACAAGCTTTACAAGAACAAGGATTGGAAATAAACGCCATCAGCGCCACAAGCGCCGGTGCTTTAATTGGTGTCTTAATTTGTGATGGCTACAGTCCCGCACAAATCAAAGAAATTATTCTAAACGAAGAACCCAAAATTTCTTGGTCTGCACTTGGCATTAAACAAGGCTTGTTCTCTTCACACACAATTCAAGGCATATTGAAAAAATACCTTCGCAGTAAAACCTTCGAAGAATTAAAAACGCCTTTATTTATTTCACTCACCAATCTTGCTAGCGGTGAGTGCGAAATCATCAACAACGGGCCCTTGTTGGAGGTGCTCCTCGCATCCTCTGCAATTCCTGCCATTTTCTCGCCGGTATTGATCAACAATGTGCCTTATGCCGATGGTGGCATGACCAATAACTTGCCCTCTGAACCTTTTCAAAATAGCAAGGTCAAAACAATTGCTTGTCACGTTAATCCATTGAGTCCTTATCAATCAAATTTTTCAACTGCAAAAATCATCGACCGTTCAATGCACATCGTGCTGCGAAACACAATCAAAAAATCCATTCAAAACGCTTATCTCTTTATCGAACCCCCAAATTTGCACCAATTTCATTTGTTGGATACAAAAAAAGCCAAGGAAATAATCGACATGGCTTATAAGTATGTGAAGGAAAATGTGAATCTGCTTGTTTGAAATTGGGCCAAAACTCATAGCTGTCATTGATTATAGGCATTTCAAGCCAATGTTAATAAACACTTAAATGCTGCGAGCTACACTTGAGGACTATTAAGTATTTTTAATAAGAAGCAATTCCTATGTCAAAAAACAAAAAACCAAAGCGTTTTCTATTCGAAGAAGTACTCGCATTTTTACAGCACAACCAATCAAAAGCATTCAATTATAAGCAACTTGGTGCAGCCATGGAAATTAACAATGAAGCTGAACGCTTTATGTTAATTGAAACGCTCGAAACACTCAAACAACAAGGATTTGTGATAGAACCCGAAAAAGGGAGATACGAAGCAAAACAAACCAAAGAATATTTAACCGGCACCATCGATTTTACAACACAAGGAACGGCCTTCGTGATTGTAGCCGACCTCGAAAATGATATTTTTATTCCTGCCCGAAAATCAAAAGATGCTTTACAAGGTGATTTGGTGAAAGTGCTCATCGATAAAAGTCACCGCGGCCGTCGCAAAGAGGGTTCAGTGGTGGAAGTGATTACCAGAGCAAAAACCGAATTTGTAGGCACCATAAAAATCAATCCGAAGTTTGCTTTTGTTGTACCAGATAGCAATAAGTTACATGTCGATTTTTTTATCAGGAACAGCGATATCAATGGCGCAAAGGACGGCCAAAAAGTACAAATCAAATTAAAAGAGTGGAAGGCAGGTGATCAAAATCCAATCGCCACTGTTGAAAATGTTTTTGGTTTCCCCGGTGAACACAAAACTGAAATGAACGCCATCATGGCCGAATATGGCTTGCCCGAACATTTTCCAACAGCCATTGAAAATGAAGCCAAAAAATTACCGACCGAAATTACAAATGCTGAAATCGCCAAGCGTCGTGATTTTCGGGGCATTACCACCTTCACCATCGATCCGGTTGACGCCAAAGATTTTGATGATGCCTTATCAATCGAAAAATTAGAAAACGGTTTTTGGGAAATCGGTGTGCACATTGCCGATGTAAGCCATTATTTAAAAGAACATACCGAACTCGATAAAGAAGCTGTACAACGCGCTACCTCAGTGTACTTGGTTGATCGTTGCATCCCCATGCTACCCGAAGTGTTAAGCAATTTTGTTTGTTCATTGCGCCCCGATGAAGAAAAATTGTGCTTCAGCGCCGTGTTTCAATTAGATGACGATGCGCAAATACACGAGCAATGGTTTGGTAAAACCGTAATCAAAAGCGACCGCCGATTTACCTACGAAGAGGTGCAAACCATTATCGAAACCAAACAAGGCGAATACAAAGATGATATTTTGGTGTTGGACCGACTTGCAAAAAAATTACGCGACGAGCGAACCAAAAAAGGCTCCATCTTTTTCGATAAAGCCGAAGTAAAATTTAATTTGGATGAAGAAGGCAATCCCATTGGTGTGTTTTTTAAAACCCAAAAGGATGCACACAAACTCATTGAAGATTTTATGTTACTGGCCAACAGAAAGGTTGCCGAATTTTTAGGCAAACCTTCAGGCAAAGATGAACACGCCGAAGGCGCAAAAAGCAAAAAGCAAAATACAGCCAAAAACCTTTGCGTATACCGCATACACGACATTCCAAGTGATGAAAAAATGCAAGAACTGAGCGGTTTTGCTGCGCGTTTTGGTTACCAGATGAACATCACCAACAAAACCAAAATTTCGCAATCCATCAACAAATTATTGGTGGATGTAAAAAACAAAAAGGAACAAAGCATGATGGAATTACTAGCGGTTCGCAGTATGCCGAAAGCCATTTACACCATCAAAAATGCAGGACATTACGGTTTGGGTTTTGAATACTACACGCATTTTACTTCGCCCATTCGCCGTTATCCCGATGTGTTAGTACACCGACTTTTGGAGGCACGCTTAAACCACAAAAATTACTCAAACGCCGACGAACTCGAAAAACTCTGTAAACACAGTAGCGACATGGAACGTGTTGCCGCTGAAGCCGAGCGCGCCTCTGTGAAATACAAACAGGTGGAGTTCATGAAAGATAAAATCGGTCAAACCTTCGATGGCATCATTACAGGTGTTACTGAATGGGGTATTTATGTTGAAGTGATTGAAAACAAATGCGAAGGCATGATTCGCTCACGTGATTTAAAAGGTGATCAATTTTCATTTGATGAAGAAAATTACCGCTACGTTGGTCGAAACTCCAATAAAATTTATGCCCTCGGCGATACCGTTAAAATTACTGTAATGGATGCCGACCTCATGAAAAAACAACTCAATTATGCTTTTGCCGATATGGCCCAAAGCAATAATAATGCAGGTTTTAAAGGCAAGCGCGGCAGCCGTGGCAAAGAAGAAAAAATGCCCGAAGCAAGCAAAACAAAATTCATCGACCACAAAAGACGACGCGGCAGATAATGAAAAAAATTCTCTTCATTTTATTGGCACTACAAAGTTTATGCTTTGCCCAAAATATAAAAACCGAATTAACTTACTCGGTCTTTTCAGCCAATCAGTCCATCAAAGGTAGAGCATTGCTCATCGTAATGCACGGTTATGGCAGCAACGAAAATGATTTGTTGAATCTCGCCAAACAAGTAGCCCCCAACTGTGTGATTGTGAGTCTCAGAGCACCCATTCAAGTGAACCAAGATGGCTATTGCTGGTATAACATCGAGCGTTTAACCGGCAAACAAATCAAATACAATTACGCCCAAGTCATCGAAAGCCGAAATAAAGTACAATCATTCATCTCACAATTTTGTAAAAGTCTTCAGGCCGATTCAAACAATGTTTTCCTCATGGGCTTTAGCCAAGGCGCTATGATGAGCTACGAAATGCTGCTGCAATCAAACTTAAACATCAAAGGTATTTTGGCTTTAAGCGGACGACTCATCAATGAGTCATGCATGTCGCCTAAACATGCCTCTACTTTAAATAAAAAAAATATTTTTATCACACATGGTACCCAAGATGAAGTCATTGATCCTGCTGAATATACAAAGGCAAGCTCCTTCTTTAAAGCGCAAGGTGTGATTCAACTTTTTTTAAAAACCTATCCAATGGGGCACACCATTTCACAAGAAGAAGTTACTGATATCAAAATGTGGTTAGATAAAGCAACCATGCATTAAGCAACTAAAAATTGCTCGACAAATTCCACCTGGCTTATGATAGCCTATTTGTGATACCCAATTCATTCTTATCTTTACCATCCGCATGTTCAAAAAATTCTTCAATAACGCACACACAAAAGAAACCATTCAATTGGCTTGGCCATTGGTGCTCACCCAAGTAGGGTACATCATCACCGGCATGGTCGACAATATTTTTCTCGGTCAAATCGGCACCACCGAACAAGCTGCAGGCATCCTTTCAAATAATTTGTACGTATTGCTTTTGGTTTTCGCCATTGGCATGAGTTACGCCACAACACCGCTGGTTAACGCTGCCTACGAGCAAAAGGATCTTTTAAAAAAAGCATCTCTGTTTAAAAATTCCTTGTTCTTGAATCTGGCCGTAGCCATCCTTTTATTCATTGTTCTCTTTTTTGCTTCCAACCTTTTACACCATATGCAACAACCCGAAGATGTTGCTGCAATGGCGGTCCCTTTTTTCGATGTGCTCATTTTTTCAATGATTCCGGTTTCACTTTTCTTCACTTGCAAACAATATTGTGAAGGATTAAGCAATACAAAAATGGCACTCATCATTAGTGTGATTGGCAACTTACTCAACATTATTTTAAATTACGCGCTCATCTACGGCAAACTTGGCTTACCTGAATTAGGCTACATGGGCTCAGCCTGGGCCTCCTTCATTGCACGCATGTTCATGGGTGTTTCTTTTCTTGTCTACATTTTTAAATCACCCATCACCAACGAAATTAAATCGGTTTACAGTCAAGTAAAATTAAATTGGACCGAACTACGCGAGCTTTGGAAAATTGGTTTTAACTCGGCCATGCAATTTACTTTCGAGGTAGCGGCTTTTGTCATTGCCGGTTTAATGGCCGGAAGTTTTGGCAAAGAACAAATCGATGCACACGGCGTTGCATTAAGCATTGCAGCCTTTACTTATATGTTTGGTTCAGGCATCAGTTCGGCCGCAACCATTCGCGTGGGCATTTATTCAGCCCAACAAAATTGGATTGATATTAAAAACGCAGCATACACAGCCATTAAACTTGTGTTGCTTGTTATGGGCTCTTGCGGCATCATCTTATTAATTTTTAACCACCAACTACCCAAAGCTTTTAGCAGCGAACTTTCCATCCTAAACCTTGCCGCCTCACTATTAATCATTGCCGCCATGTTTCAACTCTTCGATGGTTTGCAAGTCACCATCATCGGTGTTTTACGCGGCCTCGAAGATGTGCGTTGGCCAACGGCCATTACCTTGGTTGGATACTGGGTTTTGGCTTTGCCTTTGGCCTATGTGTTGGCTTTTACTTTTAAAATGCAAACCATTGGTATTTGGATCGCACTCTTAAGTTCCTTGGTATTTGTGGCTTTATGCCTGCTGTGGCGATTAAATTATTTGCTGAGGAAAAATTTAAAACAAAGCTAATTCAAGCGTAAAAATCACTTCACATTTTGTTTCAAACTATTTTGGGCGCCTCCGCAAAGTAAAAAAACCGTCAATTTTTCTCGATGTTTTTTTACTTCGCGGCCACGCTTTCCGCTTCAAGTCCTCGGCATCTGCTTCGCTCCGCTGCGCATCTGCCTCCGGGCTTTTCGCTGCAATCGTTGGCGCAGAAATCATCTAAGCATTATTAGATGAATATTTGAATGCGAGTGTTCTCATTTAAACTTTAACAATTAAAATCACTACTACCTGGGATAATTTTAAAGGGGCATTTTTTAGAACTGTGGCTATTCTTTTCATATCGCTAATACGAACCTTTAAATCAATAAGCAAGGCCGCAATTGGCTTTAAAAAATTGGCGTTATTTTATGCTGACTAACCGGATTTCGAGTAATGGTGGTCAGGCGCGGCCTTCGAGAAATTTCGTACGAAAACAAGGAGCAGCTTTCTGCCGTTCTAGCGCGCGGTCAGTCGCTAGTGCAACAAAAGTATATGAGCAGCCCTTCGCGACCTTCGCGCGCAACAGAAAGCTGCGACGTAGTTTTCAAGAAATTTCTCGTCAGCCTTGAATTTTTGCTTCTTTTTTTTCAAGAAAAAAGAAGACAAGAAATTTATCTGTGAAGCGGCTGAAATCTCATTCCATTTTCAAAGTGAAAACTCCAATGTAAACTTTTTTTAAATTAAGCCCACTAGCAGAGTAGCTACCAGAAACTCTTGCAAATTGCATGACACAGCTGTAGGGCATAATTTATTCCGGACAGCAATGACTTAAAATTCAACATTCAAAACTTCTCACTCACCCTAAAATCTTCAATCACCAATTGAATTGAACTAACACCTTTAAATTCATTCTCCTGAATTTTATAAACGATATCCATCGGTGTTTTCTTTTGAAAAAAATGAATATAATCTCCCTTATCAAAGGCCACCGCTTGAAAGCGGATATTCGGATTTGATTTCTGAAATACTTCTAATCGTAAATGGTTGTTGCCAAACACCTGTCCCCAACCGGCATCAAATACAGCGCTGGTGCAAAACACAGGACTCATATTTTCCGGACCATGTGGTGCAAATTGTTTTAAAATACGCAGCAACTTGTCGCTGATTTCACTCAAATTGAGTTCACAATCAATTTCTATTTTTGGAATCAACTGGTCATCGGTAATTGATGCTGATACAACTTTTTCAAATTTTTCTTGAAAGGCTTTTACGTTCTCTCGCTTCATGGTTAAGCCGGCAGCAAATTTATGCCCGCCAAATTGTTCCAATAAATCACTGCATTTTTCAATGGCCGTATAAATATCAAACTCTCTAACGCTTCTCGCACTGCCGCTTACCTTGCCGTCGTTTTCAGTGAGTATAATAGTGGGTTTATAATACTTTTCAATCATGCGTGAGGCCACTATCCCAACAATGCCCTTGTGCCAGCCTTCGTTAAACAGCACGGTGCTTTTTTTGCTGTCACACATCGGATCAGCTTTCATTAAATCATAGGCTTCAATTGTAGTGCCCGAATCCAAATCTCTCCGCTGTGTATTGGTGTCGTCAATGGCTTTGGCAAATTCTTCCGCTTTTGTGTCTTCCTCACAACTTAACAACTCTACAGCCTTGCTGCCATGCTCAATACGACCCGCCGCATTAATTCTTGGTGCCAAAGTAAATACCAATGTACCAACATTTGCAGGCGATTTTAATTGATTAATATTTAAAAGGGCCTTAATGCCGGGCCTTGGATTTTTATTGATGCGCTCCAACCCAAAATAGGCCATCACCCTGTTCTCACCGGTAATGGGAACGATGTCTGCAGCAATGCTGGTAGCAACCAAATCTAAATATTGGTAACACTGCTCAATGGCTAATGCCTGATCAATGCAATAAGCTTGAATTAGTTTAAAACCAATTCCCGCACCACTCAATTCTTTGTAGGGGTAGGGGCAGTCGTTTCGCTTCTGATCTAATACCGCAAAGGCTTTTGGTAATTCAGCACCTGGTAAGTGATGATCACAAATAATAAAGTCGATGTTTTTTTCGGCAGCGTAATTAATTTTATCATTGGCCTTAATGCCACAATCCAAAGCAATAATTAACGAAAAATTATTCTCCGCAGCAAAGTCAATGCCGGCAAATGAAATGCCATAGCCTTCTTTATAACGATCAGGAATGTAATAATCAATTTGATTGATGTGTTGTTTGAAGAAACTGTAAACAATACTTACTGCAGTCGTACCGTCAACATCATAATCGCCGTAAATTAAAACTTTTTCATTTTTTGAAATGGCAGTTTTAATCCGCGCAATGGCCTTATCCATGTCCTTCATCAAATAAGGATCATGCAACTGATTTAATTCGGGTCTGAAAAATGTTTTGGCATCATCATAATTGTGAATGCCACGTAAACTCAATAAGGTTGAAACAATGCGATCAACACTGAGCGCCTGTTGCAATGCCACATGATTTGGATTGGGTTTAAGTATTTTCCAAATTTTCTGCAAACTCAAGCAATGTTATGATATACAGCCTCTATGTCATCATCCTCCTCCATCTTTTCAATCATCGCCATTACTTCAGCTTCATGCTCAGCACTCAATTCTTTTGTAGTGGTTGGAACATATATTTTACTGGTTTCAAGCACGGCAATTTTTCTTTCTTCTAAGGCATCTTGCATTTTGCCAAAATCTACAAATTGGGTTTGAATAATATACTGATTGTGCTCTTCATCCAAATTAATGTCCTCCAAACCAAAATCAATTAATTCTAATTCTAAATCGTCTTTGTTTAAGTTGGCAGCTTCAATCTTAAATAATACCACGTGCTCAAACATAAAACTCACCGAGCCGTTCGTACCCAAAGCGCCGTTGGCACGACTAAAATACATGCGAACACTGGCCACTGTTCTTGTTGGGTTGTTCGTGGTACACTCAACCAATACAGGCACACCATGTGGTGCATAACCTTCATAAATAATGGCTTCGTAATTGGCAGTATCTTTTTCACTCGCTCTTTTAATGGCTGAATCAACATTTGTCTTCGGCATGTTCACTGCCTTAGCGTTTTGAATCACCATCCTTAAACGTGGATTGCTGTCTGGGTTCGGACCACCCAATTTCACAGCCATTACAATCTCTCTTCCAATCTTGGTAAAAGCCTTCGCCATTTTAGCATAACGCTTAAACATGGTGGCTTTTCTAGTTTCAAAAATTCTTCCCATAATGTTTTCTATAGGGGAACAAAGTTAATTCAAATTTGGATTCGGACAATTTTTTTTGATCGACTACATGACCTTTCGAACTAAAAATTGCACAAAATGAATAAATGAACCCTAATTATTTCGTTATCACAATTTTTTCTTTAATCATTCCGTCCGCCATCTGCCCTTGAACAAAATAAATACCACTTGGTAAATCACTCAAATTGATTTCCGCTTTTAAGTTTTGATTACCTAGCTGCAAATGCCTTAACACTTGCCCCAATTCATTTGTAATCAATAAATCACAGGTACTTAAACTTTCAACCGTAAAATAACCCGCATTAGGATTTGGGTAAATCAATAAACTTAACTTACTCGATTGGTTTTCATCAATTCCCGTACAGGCACTAACGGTTTGCGTATAGGTACCTTTTCCGATACAACCAAAAGTTGATGTGCCGGTTGATGTATAACTCAAAGCCGCTGTGCTGGTGGCTGTTATTTGTATGGTGCTGTTGGTTGACGCATTGCTCCAAAAGTAGGTGGCTGCACCCGTTACCGTTAAAATCGCTTTTTCGCCAATACACATACTTGGCCGACTACTGGTAATGACTATAGTTGGGGTAGGACTAATCTTAATGCTTAAAGTTTTGCTGTCGCTGCATAAATTGGCATCAAAACCTGTTAAAGTGTAAACTGTGGTGACGCTTGGCGAAACATTAATGTTGCCGGCCGTTGCGCCGGTACTCCATGAATAAGTGTTCGCTCCCAATGCAGTTAACAAAACTACTTCGCCGTCACAAATTAAAGTCTTGCTGCTTAATGCACTTACTGTTGGAACAGGCATTACCTGCACCGCATAGGTTTGTGAATTCACGCAAGTATTGTTATCAGTACCTGTTACACTATAGGTGTTGTATTGTAAACTAGGTGTAAAGGTGTACACATTTGTATTCGGTCCGTTCGTCCACGTATATGTACTGGCGCCGCTAGCAGTTAATGTTACAGCCGAGCCCATACAAACACTCGTACTGCCCACAACCGTTATGGTTGGTAAATTAAACACACCAACAGCCACCGTATTGGTAATTGAACAATTGGCATTGCTATTGGCAACCACTGTGTACACCGAACTAACAGTAGGACTCACCGCGTTCGAAGTGCCACTCACTGCTCCCGGATTCCATTGATAACTGATGGCATTTCCACTTATACTTAAACTGGCTGTACTGCCCGGACACATTGATGCGCTTGGTCCGCTCACCGAAACCGACATATTGGTAACCGTTATCGATGCCGTACCGATGGCACAGTTTTGTTGCGCCAATACCGAATAGGTTGTAATGCTTGAACTCGAAATGCTGATGGCTGTGTTGGTTGAACCGGTGCTCCAAATGGCTTGTCCAACGGTGCTCGAAGTGTTAATGGTAATGGTACTTCCCGGACACAACAACACATTGGTGCCTTGCGCAATACTGATGTTGGTTGTTGAAGTAAGTGTTACCGAAAAATCTGTGCTGCTAAAAGTTGAATTATCCAAAAATCTAAAATCACAAACCAAAGCCGGATCGTTGTTGGTTAAAACACCATAAACCGGAGCTATTTTAAACACGCCTGAAGATGGCTCCAGAACTTCCGCCGCCACATGCGGCACATACATAAAACCTGCCGCACCCGTATTACACGAACTAAAATCTTTTGTTGGGGTCCAGGTATTGTTCGAAACATTGTATCCCCTCGTAAATAAATTTGGCGTTTGATTGGCTTGTCCCAAAGTGTAATTACTGTTATCTGTCCATGAGAAAAATATTTTAGTGCCATCCTGCGAACGCGATACTTGCGGTGCCATGTCTTGTGTGGTAATGTTCGGCGAAGTACCCCATTGACCTCTGCCTGCTAAAACGTTGGCCACATCGTTGGCCACCCACAAACCATTTCTTAAAGTGATATCATACATGTGATGCCATGCTGTATACAAAACGCTGTAATTGTTAGTGCCATTGCAAATAGTCGTAAATAAATGTGGATTGCCATTTACATCAACCGTTAAATCATGTTCAAAATTTGTTGTTGGCACATTCGTTCCGGTCATGTTCGCCGTTAAACATCCCAATGTTGTCAAGTTCACTTGAATCGGACCTGTCCAGGTTGCGCCACCATTGGTGGTTTTGTAAAACACAGGGTAATACGCGTAATTGCTCGGACCCGGACTAACATGTCCCAAAAAACTCATCCAACCATTGGTGCCTGTTGGATCAAAGGCAATATTGTAATCACCTACATAAGCTGCAGAAGAATAGGCTGTATTAAAAGTAGGCGAAACCGTAAAGTTGTTCGCCCAAACAATATCATTCGTACCGCTGTTCCAAGTGCCTTTATAAATGGCAAAACCTGTGATCGCAGTGCCATTGTACAAGGCGTCAACTGCCCAATAAATGCCGGGGGCCCCTTTCACCAATGAATGTGCAATGAGTTGTGGACTCACAATCGGCTGATTGTAATTTTCTGTAAGCCCTGTGCCGCTTAACTGACTAACGCCTGTAACAACACCATTCCACGCCGAACTGGCCGTATTGATGGTAGCCGCCAGATAACCAATGTAAGCATTGGCAGGCGTTACATTATTGGTTGGATTATAAATGGCCACATTTGGATAACGACCATAACTTGTATTTAAATTATTTAATACACCTTGGTTCAAAGTCCAAGTAGTACCGGCATTGGTTGAAACATCATAACGTAAATGCCCCGAATTACCACCAAAATTAGTTGGGTTGTTACGGTGTACATAAACCACTGTGTTCAAGTTTTTATCAACCGCCACCGGATTGGTAGAATTTCGAATCATGGTATTCAAATTGGCCGAGGAACCTAGATTAACAGGCGCACCACATTGGGCCCTCAAATTGTTTGCCAAAAGCACGCAAATAAAATAAAACAATACATGTTTGTAATTTGTCTTCATATTTTCTGATTTTGATGGATTAATAAAACCGTTTAACTAAAATTAGTTATTTATAATTTAAATCACAAATAAGGAACAAATTTTTTCGCTTATTTTGTTTTACTTTTAACCCATGTCAAGCATCGAAATAAACCCACAATTTTCGTTGGTGTTGAATTTTATCAATCAAACCAACCAATCTGTTTTCCTTACAGGCAAGGCCGGTACAGGCAAAACCACTTTGCTGCGATACATCAAGCAAAATACATACAAACAATCGGCCATCATTGCCCCAACCGGAGTGGCAGCCATCAATGCTGGCGGATCAACCATCCATTCGTTTTTTCAATTCGCCTTTAATCCTTTTGTGCCTTATTTTAAAGATAACGGACAATACGATTATTCAAAAATGTCAGTGCATACACATAAGTACAATGCCCAACGTTTAAGCATTATTCGAAACCTCGAATTATTAATTATCGATGAAATCAGCATGGTGCGAGCCGATTTGCTCGATCGCATCGATTACACCCTCAGGGTGGTGCGAAAAAAATACGACCAGTCTTTTGGCGGCGTGCAATTGCTATTCATTGGCGACATGCATCAATTGCCGCCCGTAGCACAACAAGAGGAATGGAAAATCATGGAACAACATTACCTGAGCCCTTTCTTTTTTGACAGTTACGCCATTCAACGCCACACACCGGTATACATTGAGTTAGAAAAAATTTACCGCCAAAGTGAAGAAACATTTGTTGCCTTACTCAACAAAGTACGCAACAACCAATTGGATGCTGAAAGTTTAAATCTACTCAACAAACGATTCAAAGATAAAATCAGCGACCTCGATTATCAAAACAACATCACCCTCACCACCCATAACCGCAAAGCCGACGAAATAAACACACGAAATTTAAATGCCATTAAATCAAAGGCATTCAATTACAAAGCCGAAATAAATGGCATATTCTCTGACAAAAATTATCCGGTCGACGAAACCTTGGTGTTGAAAGTTGGAACACGCGTGATGTTTTTAAAAAACAACAGCGAAAAAAATTATTACAACGGTAAAATTGGCTTGGTTACCTTTCTTGATAAAGACAAGGTGAAAGTAAAATGTGAAGAAGACAATTACGAAATTGAAGTAACGCCCGAAAAATGGCAAAACGTGACCTATCAAGTTGAATCAAAAACAAAACAAATTCAAGAAGATGTTTTGGGTACTTATAGCCAATTGCCGCTGCGTTACGCTTGGGCCATCACCATCCACAAAAGCCAAGGCCTTACATTTGATAAATTAATCATCGATGCTGCCGAATCGTTTAGCGCAGGCCAAGTATACGTGGCATTAAGCCGTTGTCGCAGTTTAGAAGGCTTGACCCTAAGTTCGAAAATTCAAAACAATGCCCTGTTCAACGACAAAAATATTTTGAACTTCTCAAAGCAAAAGCAAAATGATAACGAATTGCAGCAATCTTTTTTTGATTCAAAAAAATCATACTCTAAAGTTATTATCAGCGATTTATTCGATTTTGAAAGTCTGCTCGAAATGAGTTTAACTTTACAAAAAGCCTTGCATACCTTTCAAAACAAACTTTCGGGCGATAGTATTCAATGGGCAAACACCTTTATTTTAGAGATCAGGAAAAACAAAGAAATTGCCGATAAATTTAAACCTCAATTAAGTCAATTGCTCGAAAGCCCTATCGCCATTGAACAAAACGATAATCTACAAAACCGGATAAAACAAGCAGCCATTTATTTTAATGATAAAACCACGCTGCTTTTAGATGCTTTAAAAAACTGTTCAATGCTAACCGAAAGCAAAGAAGCAGCAGGCGAATTAAACGAATTACTGCAACAGTTTTTTGAACAAATATTTTTCAAACAATATTTTTTCAGTGCTTTCACAAATGGTTTTTCATTTGCTGATTTTGTTAGTCATAAATTAAAAATCCAATATCCGGATGTTAAAATGAATGTTTATGCCACAGCAAAAAACATCAAACTAAACAGCGATACGCCGCACCCAAAATTATACCGCGAATTGGCTTTG
>CANGGP010000012.1 GCA_947453445.1 Sphingobacteriaceae bacterium | reverse complement strand
ATGGCACAAGAAGAAGGTGTAAGAATACCCGTTGATGTAACCCCTGACACCACCGACCAAACACCACCCGAAGGGGTAGCAGTTAGCACGGTTTGTGGATCGGTATTACAAAAAGGTTTAATGGGCCTGATAAGCGGTGTTGGCGGATTAAACACCGAAACCACTAAAACAGTGGAAGTAGGACATACAGTAGGGTCGGGGGTAGAGAAAGTATTGTAAACCAAACTGTAATTACCAGTGGCCAATCCTAAAGGGGTGAAAATATCGGCATTAACGTAAGGCCCACCAGTCCAATAACCCGTGACGGTGCTCTGCACCAAGGTCATAAGGTTTACCGTAGGATCTTGTACACATTGCAGCGAAAGCGAGCCGGTTAAAGCGGCCGTGTTAAATTGCGACACCGAAATGGTGCCCGTATTATTGACAATACAAGTACCAATGCTGATAGAATACATCACCGTATTAACACCATTGTTGGCAATGGCAGGGTTAAACAAACCACCCGGTGTAACGGCATTGTTGCCAACCCCGGTCCAGGTGCCCGTGGCAGGACTAGCCGTTAAGGTAACCGGAGAAAAAATATCGCAAAGCGGCGCCGGCATTGTGAGTGAAGGCGTTAAAGGATTGTTGATGGTGATGCCAATGGTTTTGGTAACCGGACAAAAAAGCTGTGAAGAAGAAATAGTGACACTGTATGGAATGGTGGCAAGTGTAACGTTGGTGGGCAAAAGCGGGGGGTAAATGGCTGTGTTTTGTGAGAAAGGAGAAAAAACGCCACCACCGCTAAGTGGTTGCCAATTGTAAGTAAAGTTGCCAGGATTATTGCCAAAAGCAAGGTTTGCACTGAGGGTGACGGAGCCGCCTTGACAAATTGAAGGATTGGGAGGTGTAATGGTAAATGAAGGGTATGGCACAACGGTAACAGTTGTAAATGCTTCGCATGTGCTGGTAGGGGCAGTAGAAATGGTAGAACTAACAGTGCCTTGTAACGTGAAGGTGGCTGTATTTTGCAAAGCAACAGTGTTAATGTTCATGTTCGAGTTAAAACCACTTGGTCCGAACCAAGTATAGCTGGTAACTGCCGAACTTGTTGCGCAACTAATAGTAGCAGTGCTTCCGGCGCAAACTAAGCCTGAGTTGGTTGGGGTAACAATACAAATAAAACCACAGTTTGTAGTGGCATGGCCCGGGCTGTTTGCATTGGCTTGTTGAAAGGTAATGTTTTGAGTAGCACCGCTGTAATTGGTAATAAGTAAGATGTAAAATTGCCCGGGTACACAATTGGCAATGGTGAGTGTTTCAGTGGCATTACCTGAGTAACTGCAACCATTTGAGGAAGAATTGCCATAACCGGAACCGGGAACTTGCGTTGAGGAAGTAAGATTTCCACAATTATTAAGATTGTTAAAGGGGCCCCAACAAATAAAATCAATGTCGTTATTGGCAGCCATGGTAATGACCATTGGCCCAGAAGTGGCCGCTTGAAAATAAAACCAACTTGGTCTGGGTTGTGAACCTAAACAACCGTAATTAGGACCAGTTTGTGCTTGGCCATTACCGGTAACTGCGGGAAAGTTCATGGTTTGGCCTGTGCAGAAAGGCGTAGGCGAAGCACAATTGGTATTGGTTGCTTGTGAAAAAACATCGTAGCCGATGAAACTCAAAAAAAGGAAAAATATGATCGAATATTTTTTCATGTACTTGGTTCTAATCAAATTAGGACTTAAAACATTTAAAACTAAAAATCCAGATGATTATCTACAAATATATCAATTAAACACCTAATTAACAGTTTGTTCAATAACTGAACTTATAGTTTGAATCATCAAGAATGGGGATATGCCCATTAAATGAAATAAAAAAAGCCACATTGCTGTGGCTTCATTTTTGGTTAAAAAAATATTAATCTCTTTTGCCGCCGAATAAACGTAGTAAGAAAAGGAAAAGATTGATAAAATCGAGGTAAAGGGTTAAAGCACCAATAATGCCCAATTTTGCGGTTTGCGTGCCATTGGCTTCGTAACCAATATTTTTAATTTTTTGAACATCGTATGCGGTTAAACCGGTGAAAATAATCACGCCTAAAATGCTGATGAGATAATCAAATCCGGCACTGTGCATAAACATATTGATTAAAGAGGCAATCACAATGCCTACCACACCAATCATTAATAAGCTGCCCATTTTGGTTAAATCGGTTTTGGTGGTATAACCAGCAATGGCCATCACGGCGAATAAAGCGGTAGTGCTTAAAAATACATTGATGATTGAGCCAATGTTATAAATTAAAAAGATGAAGCTAAAGCTGATGCCGTTTACGATTGAATAGGCAACAAAAAGTCCGATTAAGGCCGGATAAGACAGCTTGTTTAAGCCGAAATTAATTCCCAATACAAAAAGTAGTGGGGCAAACATTACCACGTAGGCAAAAATGCTCAGCTTCACGCCTGTTTCTGTTGCGGTTAATAATAAAGAAGTTAAGCCCGGCATGAAGGCGAAAAGAATGGCTGAAATGGAAGTGAGTAACATGGCCAAAGCCATCCAAGAAAATGAATTGCGTAACAATTTATTTTCGCCGGCAACGGTGGTAAAATCTAATGATTCAAGATCGGTGTTTCTAGAAGTGTTATCCATGGTTTAAATAAAATTAAGGATACAAATTTAAGAATCTTTTTACTGTAAAAAGGTTAAGATAAATTAAAAGTATAAATCGCTGGTTTTAAGGCGCAGATAGCGTGAAACGGATAAAAATGCGCTGAACGAGGAGATGATAATGCCTACTAAAACAATGCCGCTGAATAAAATCATCAATACATTTTCGTCTTGAATTTCAATTAAATCAGGAATAAATCGGGTGCATAAAATTAATAAACCCGACAAAAGAAATCCGGCGATGATGCCTGAAATAATACCTTGGCGCAGGCCTTTAAAAATAAAAGGTTTACTGATGAATGCCCGCGTGGCGCCAACCAAATACATGGTGCGAATTAAAAAACGTTGCGAATAAATGGATAAACGAATGGTGTTGTTGATGAGGGCGATGGCAACAATTAAAAGGGCACCACTAAAAATCAAAATAAAAATAGCAACAGCCTTTGTGTTTTTATTGAGTTTGTCGATAAGTACTTTTTGATACACAACTTCTTTTACAAAAGGCATTTGCAATAAATTTTTTTCAATGCGCGCCAAGGTGTCGGTATTGGCGTATTCGGCATTCAGCTTAATGTCGACCGAATTTAGCAATGGGTTATTGCCCAAAAAAGCCACAAAATCTTCACCCAAATCGGTTCTTAATTTTTCGGCTGCTTTTTCTTTGCTGATCAGGTTTACGCTTTTTGCAAAAAGTGATTCATTCAAATCTTGCATCAACATATCGGTTTGGGCCGAGGTGGCAACATCTTTCAAATAAATTTGAAAACCAACATTTTCTTTAAAGTGTGTAGATAGTTTATTGGCGTTGATAACCAATAAGCCCAGTGTTCCTAACATAAAAAGCACCAAAGATAAACTGATGATCACGGTAACACCGGAAGTTCTTAATCGTTTTTTTGTTAGTTTATCGCTCACTATAATGTGTTTTCACAAAGCTATTTTATTTAATTGATACCCATTGAATGAAAAACAGGATAAAATTAACAAGGCGCTGTTAAACCACGGCGATGTTGATGCCGGCTAAAAACAACAGAATGAGGATGGCACCAACAATGATGCGGTAGACACCAAATGCCTTAAAGCCATGCTTGTTAAGGATGTTCAACAAACTTTTAATTGCCATGATGGCCACCACAAAGGCAATTAAATTTCCGAATAACAAAAGATTGATTTCTTGGCCGCTAAGGCTAAGACCTTCTTTGTAAAAATCGAGTAATTTTTTTAAAGTGGCCGCCAGCATTGTTGGTACAGCTAAAAA
The DNA here is from genome assembly GCA_947453445.1 of Sphingobacteriaceae bacterium. Classification (GTDB taxonomy): domain Bacteria; phylum Bacteroidota; class Bacteroidia; order B-17B0; family Aurantibacillaceae; genus Aurantibacillus. The sequence goes on along the minus strand of CANGGP010000012.1, from coordinate 61,022 downwards.
GAAAGAAAATTCGGCGGCTACTTGTCGTGTTAAGCCTTGGCTCATGCCGCCAATGATGGTGGAGGCACTGCGACTAACACCCGGAAACAATGCCAAGCATTGAAAGGCACCAATTTTAAAGGCTTTTAAAAATCCAACTTTTTCTTCAGTTTCGATGCTTGGCGATTGAAACCATTTATCCACAAACAGCAAAATGATTCCACCTACAAATAAAGCAATGGCAACACCAAAAACATTTTCGAGTTGTGCATCAATCCAATCGCCGAACAACAAACCCATGATGGCACTGGGGATAAAAGCCACAAAAAGTTTGATGTAAAAATGAATGGATTTAAAGAAGCGTTTAAAGTACAAGAACACCACGCTTAAAATGGCGCCCAACTGAATGGCTACAGTAAATAATTTTACGAATGGGGTGATTTTCATGCCCAACAAGGCAGTTGTAATCATCATGTGCCCTGTAGAAGAAACGGGTAAAAATTCGGTTAAACCTTCAACCACTGCAATAATAAAGGCTTGCAAAAAAGTCATGTTTTATTTTGGAATAGAAATTTGATAAACAAAATAATCGGTGTCGCCTTGCCAGAAAAAATTCTTAAACACCTGCTTATAATACACAATTACACGTTTGCCTTCGGCTTGTTGAAGGTCGTAATAAATTTTTTTGTCTTGCACCGAAAAATAAAAAATGGTGGTTGGCACAATGGTACTGTTGTTTTGGTATAAGCCGCCAATATTGATTTCGCCTTCGTAAGTTTTAAAGACATATCCTTTTTTGCTGATTTTTGTAAGGATGCCGGATCGACTTCCTTCGCTGTATGTGAAACCGCAAATAAAATAATAAAGCAAAAAACCAACGATCACAATCAGTGCCGAAATGGCTAGAAACTTTGGAAGTTTATTGCTGCCGGGCGACTTGGTTGCCGAATCGTTGTTCATTATTTTTCGCTGGTATTTTCGCTGCTTTTAGGTTGCCACATAATGGCAAAAATGATGGTGACAAAACCGGCTAAACAAACCATTGGTGCCAGTGTAATTCTTCTGAAACTAAAAATTTCAGGATTAAAAACAGCATCGTTGTTACTGCCTCCGCCAACCATTAACAAATAGCCCAAACAAATTAAAAGCAAGCCGGCCAGCATCACAAAATAATTCTTTTTAGAGAAGGTAGTTTTCATAGTGATTCGAAAAGTCAAATATAAATAAATCATTTCAGTTGCAATTCGACCGGAAAGGGAAATAGAAGGTTAATTTTTCGTAATATTGCTTTTTTATCATTATGTCCAAAGTCGCATTAATTACAGGGGTAACGGGTCAGGATGGCGCCTACCTTGCAGAGCTCCTTTTAGGAAAGGGTTATATAGTTCACGGCATTAAAAGACGCAGTTCTTTGTTGAATACTGCTCGCATTGATCATTTGTATCAAGATCAGCATGAAAAGAACGTGAATTTTATTTTGCATTATGGTGATTTAACCGATAGTACCAATTTAATTCGCATTGTGCAAGAAGTGCAGCCGGATGAAATTTATAATTTGGCGGCACAAAGCCACGTGAAGGTGAGTTTTGAAACGCCTGAATACACGGCCAATTCAGATGCTTTGGGTACTTTGCGTATTTTAGAAGCCATCCGAATTTTGGGTTTGGAGAAAAAAACCAGATTTTATCAAGCCTCTACCAGCGAGTTGTATGGCTTGGTGCAAGAAATTCCGCAAAAAGAAACCACGCCGTTTTATCCACGCAGTCCATATGGAGTTGCAAAATTATACGGATTTTGGATTACCAAAAACTACCGCGAAAGTTATGGCATGTATGCCTGTAACGGCATCTTGTTTAATCATGAGAGTCCGGTGCGTGGTGAAACATTTGTAACACGTAAAATTACCAGGGCAGCTGCAAAAATCAGTTTGGGCATGCAGGAAAAATTATTTATGGGTAACATCGATTCGGAGCGTGATTGGGGCCATGCCCGCGATTACGTAGAAGGCATGTGGCGCATGTTGCAACAAAGTGAGCCCGATGATTTTGTTTTGGCCACCGGTGTAAAAATAAGTGTTCGTGAGTTTATCAACATGGCCTTTGCAGAGGTTGGTATACAATTGAATTGGCAAGGAAAAAATGAAAATGAAAAAGGCATTGATGCCAAAACCGGTAAGGTATTGGTGGAGATTGATCCTAAATATTACCGACCTGCTGAAGTTGATTTGTTGGTGGGAGATGCTTCCAAAGCCAAGAATAAATTAGGATGGACGCCTGTATACACTGTGCAAGATTTATGCAAGGAAATGGTTCAATCGGATTTGGAACTTTTTAAAAGAGACAAATATCTTTTGGAAGGCGGGCACAAAGTGTTGGATCAAAAAGAATAATACGAACCGATATTTCGAATGACATGAATATTGACGCTAAAATATATGTGGCCGGGCACCGCGGTATGGTTGGTTCAGCCATTACGCGTAATTTAAAAAACAAAGGCTATAAAAATTTAATTTTTAGAACCTCGGCTGAATTAGATTTAAGAAATCAAACGGCTGTAAATGCTTTTTTAGAACAAGAAAAACCTGAGTATATTTTTCTGGCAGCCGCTAAAGTGGGTGGTATCATGGCCAACAACACATACCGCGCAGATTTTTTATATGAAAACCTCATGATTCAAAACAATGTGATTCATGGGGCATACCAGCACCAAGTAAAAAAATTAATGTTTCTTGGCTCGTCGTGCATTTATCCAAAATTGGCGCCACAACCCTTGAAGGAAGATTATTTATTGAGTGGCAAATTGGAAGACACCAACGAGCCTTATGCCATTGCAAAAATTACCGGTATTAAGATGTGCGAAAGTTACCGTCGACAATACAACTGTGATTTTATATCGGTGATGCCTACAAATTTGTACGGCCCAAACGACAGTTATAATTTACAAAACTCGCATGTATTGCCTGCTTTAATCAGAAAGTTTCACGAAGCTAAATTGGCGCAAAAGGAAGAAGTAGAAATTTGGGGAACAGGCACACCTTTGCGTGAATTTTTACATGCCGATGATTTGGGTGATGCTTGTGTGTTTTTGATGCAAAATTATTCGGGCAGTCAGCATATTAATATTGGGGTTGGCAACGATGTATCGATTAAAGAATTGGCTTTGTTAATTCAGGACGTGGTGGGCCATAAAGGTCATATTGTTTTTGATATCAGCAAACCCGACGGAACGCCAAGAAAATTAATGGATGTGAGTCGCTTGCACCAATTGGGCTGGAAGCATAAGATTGAATTAAGGGAAGGCATTCAAATGGTTTACAATGATTTTGTAAAAAAGGAAAATGTAAAGGTGTGGTAAGCCATTTCATTTTAATACCATCGATTGAAAATTAGATTTCATAGTTATTTTTTTGTTTTTCTTTGTTGTACGCTCATTGGCCGCGCACAATTTTTTAATTTACCCTCCGAATATTTTACTGCCTTACTAACGGAACGCGAATTGGCGAAAAAAGAAAACGTTTTACACACGGATGTTAAGCCCTACATTCATTTTTTTTCACCCAAGTATTTGCATGTGGCCGACAGCCATAACGTATACAAGTACATTCATGAAGATGCGGGGGTGGATTTTTTCTTTTATAACCCTTTGATCACCATTGCGCCAAAGGATGAAAAGGTGCGTTTGCGAATTGATCCAATTTTAAATTTTGAAAAGGGAAAAGATTTTTCGGACAGCATTGATAAAAAATTTTACACCAACACCCGTGGATTGATGGTTAGCGGCAGCGTTGGCAACAATGTATATTTTGAAACCATGTTTACCGAAAACCAGGCATGGTTGCCAAATTATGTTTACAATGCCAGCAATGCCATGCGTGTGGTGCCTGGACAAGGCAGATTTAAAAATTTTAAAACCTATGCCTATGATTATGCTTTTGCATCGGGATTTGTATCGGTGCAAGCTGCCAAAAATTTAAACATTCAAGTAGGGCACGGCAAACAAAAGATTGGACACGGTTACCGTTCGTTATTGTTGAGTGACAATTCGTTTAACTATCCTTATGCCCGCATCACACAATCGTGGTTAAAAGGCAAAATTCAATACACATCTATCTATTCCGTGTTAACCAACTTTACGGCTGCAGCTAAAAAGCAAACCTATGGTATTGAGCCTTTGTTGCAGAAAAAAGCCGCTGCCTTTCAGCACATCAGTTTTTTGCCGCACAAAAATGTGCAGTTCTCATTTTTTCAAGGATTGATATGGCAAGCGGGCGATGGCAGAAACCGCCATTATTTAAACTGGACCTATTTTAATCCTGTTATTTTTACCGATGTGCCTGTTCATGGTTTAAATTACAAAAACAATTTATTGATTGGTTCAGATGTAAAAATAAAGCTGAGTGACCGTTTGAACGTTTATTATCAGGCCATGGTTGATGATTTGAGCAATACCGATACCTTAGGAAATGGTTACGGGCAGCAGTTTGGTTGTAATTACTTTGATGCTTTTGGCGTAAAACATTTGTTTTTACAAGGTGAATACAATTATGTGAGTGAAGGCAGTTATGGCAATACACCGAATTCTTTAACCGATCAGGGATACAACCACTACAATCAAAACCTGGCCTTTACCATTGGTCATGGCCAGGAATTGGTTCTACTGGCCGATTATAAATTTAGCCGCTTTGATTTGAACATAAAATACAATTATCAAGATGTACAAAAGGGGCATAAACCCTATTATTACAATTCGATGTGTACTGCCAAGTTTGGATACACCTTAAATACGGCCTATAACTTTATGGTGAGCATGGGAATAACGTATAGAAGCCAAAATTTTACTAACTTTAAGAACTTAAACAATGAGACAACATATGTATTTATTGGCTTAAAAACCAACTTATACAATTATTACTACGATTTTTAAATGGTTACATTAATACTGGTATTTTTTACGGCTTTTATTGTGGTGTTGTATTCCACCCCTGCCTTAATAAAGGTGGCTGTGTTAAAGCGTTTGATAGATGCACCAAGTGAAGAACGAAAAATCCACAAACGCTCAATTCCCACCATTGGTGGTATTATCATCTACGCGGGAACATTGTTTGCTTATGCTTTGTGGTATAATATAGAAGATCGCATTTATTACGATAAAATTTTGCAATCGGTAACTGAGTTTAAATTAATTATTGCCACCAGTTTAATCTTATTTTTTGTTGGGGTGAAGGATGATATTATTGGTACTGCGCCGGTAAAAAAGCTATTTGCCCATATTTTGGTGGCATTGATTTTGGTATTGATGGGCGACATTCGCATTACCGGATTGCATGGTATTTTTGGCGTTTACGATATACCTTATTGGGGCAGTGTATTTCTTTCGATATTTACATATGTGGTGGTGGTGAATTCATTTAATTTAATTGACGGGGTTGATGGTTTGGCGAGTGGTGTAGGCTTTATTACTTGCACGGCATTTGGCATTTGGTTCATATTCGCAAATGAGTATCCTTATGCTGCATTGGCTTTTGCTTTGGCTGGATCGTTGCTGGGCTTTTTAATTTTTAATTATTCGCCTGCGAAAATATTTATGGGTGATTCAGGCTCTTTGGTGATCGGCATGTTGGTTTGTGTGTTGGCCATTAAACTCATTGAGTATCCCACCGAGCAATTGGATAAATTTTGGGTGCACATCAGCAAGCCTGTGTTTGTAATTTCGGCATTGGTTTATCCTTTGATGGACACACTCCGAATCTTTATTATTCGTGCCATCAAGGGTCAATCACCTTTTAATGCCGACAGAAATCACATCCACCATAAACTTTTGGATTGTAAATTTTCGCATTCAAAAACGGTGATTATTATTTATGCTTTTTCGGTGATTACCATTGCCGCATCGGTGTTGACGTATTATTTTAAAGATCCAACCATTAGTTTGTTAACCTTGGTTGCTTGCGGCTTATTGTTTTTAGGATGTGTGATTCGCTTGAATGCCAAAATTGTTAAACAACACAAGCTTAAATCCACTACCCATCATTAATCCTTTGGGATGAACGCATAAACGTGAAATTTGCCGTTAGTGTAAGAATTTCATTTCCGCTAACAACCAACACAAATATTCTCTAATTTTAATTCGAATTATGGAAAAGCTTAAAATTGTTTTCGTTGTTATTTTCCTTTCATGTTTGTCGGTGCAAGGCCAATCGTCTTGGGATTTGGAACAATGTATTGTATATGCAAAAAACCACAACATTGGTTTAAAGCAGATTAATCTCAATAATCAAACGATGTTGAATAATGCCGAACAAAGCAAGTTGGGTTTATTGCCTTCGTTAAATGCAGCGGCTACACATCAGTATAATTTCGGGCAAACCATCGACCGTTATACCAATTCATTTGTAAAATCGCAAGCAGTACTGTCTCAAAACTTTTATTTAAGCAGCAGTGTGATGTTGTGGAGCGGCATGTCGCAATACAATAGCATTAAAGCTAGTGAATACAATTATTTAAGTGGTGTAGAACGTTTGAAGCAACAAGAAAATGACTTGTCTTTGGGCGTGGCAAACGCTTACATTGGTGTGATTTTTTCAGAAGAAATATTAAAGATTTCACACAATCAATATCAGATTACCAAGGAGCAATTGGAACGCACTCAAAAATTGGTGAGCGCCGGTTCATTGGCCAAGAGTGAGGAATACAATATTTTGGCGCAATTGGCCTCAGAAGAGGTTAATGTTACAGCAGCAGAGAATGGGTATAACATGTCGATTTTAAATTTAAAACAATTGATGAATTTTGATTCGGTGACCACTTTTAATATCGCAAGGCCTGATTTAAACGTGCAAGAGAGTTTGTTGTTGGAAAATAATTTAACCAACATATACGAAACCGCACTTAAAAACCAACCTAGCATTAAGAGCAGTGAGTATTCGATTTTGAGTGCTGAAAAATATTTAATGGCCAGCAAAGGGCGGGTGAGTCCGAGTTTAAGTTTTAATGCGAGCATGGGTACCGGTACATCGGGTTTGGCCAAAAAAGTAATTGGGTATCAAGATCAAACACAAATGCTGTATACCAATATGGGTGCTTTTTCATACACAGTGCAAAGTCCAGTGTTGGCGAACACACCTTTTGCGGAGCAATTTAAAAACAATGCCAACAAGAGTATTGGTTTTACTTTCTCAATGCCATTGTACAATGGCTTTCAAACGTCAACGGCCATTAAAAATGCAAAGATCAATTCTTTGAATGCACGTTTTAGTATGGATTTGGCGAAACAGAATTTATACAAGAGTATTGCGCAAGCCTATGGAAATGCCAGGGCAGCATTAAATAAATACAAAGCAAGTTCAGCCAGTGTAAAAGCGGCGAATGAATCGTTTTTTTATGCCCAACAAAAATTTAATGCCGGGGTCATCAGTTCATATGATTTTAATTCGGCCAAAGCCAAGGTGTTTACGGCAGAGTGTAATATGTTGCAAGACAAATACGATTACATTTTTAAATTAAAGGTGATTGATTATTACTTGGGCAAACCTTTGAGTTTGTAGTTTCAACTAAAGTAAACCTGCGAAAATAATATCAAATAGTTCAATCCTTATTGATAAATATTTTAGATGTCTTACAGGTTTTTCCGTCAAATAGAATGGCAAAATAAGTTCCACTAGACAAAAAGTGAAGATCTATCGATTTAGATTCATCATGGTTTTGAACTTGAAGTTCATCCGAATACACTTCATTTCCTAAAAGATTAGTAATTCGTAATTGTAAATTACTGCCAGGGGAATAAGCACCCAAACTGATTGAAAAATTCGAATTATTAGGATTAGGGAAAATAGTTAAATTGTCGTTTTGATTCAATAACTGATTGACTGCGGTTGGCGCGCCCTGAATAATATTTAAAGTAACAATTTGGTTTTGTTGGGCGTTTCCGTTGGGTTTATTAAGGTTAGAATAAGTACAAGCAGTAAAAACACTGCCACAAGAAATAGTCAAACTCAAGCAAACATTATAATAGCCAGGAGATGCGTAGGTATGACTTGGGTAAAGACCAGTAGAAGTATTTCCATCGCCCCAATACCAAGATGCTGCAGTTACATTTGAAGGATAATTCACTAAGCCGTTCCAAGTTGAATTTTGATTGGGAACTTGTTGTAAAGTAAAATTTGTTGTAGCTGAACATGTGGCGTTTGTAACGGCAATGCTATGTAACACTGAATCGGCGCAGTAACTTGGTGTTGTGGTTGCTACTACATGGTAAATGTTGTAAGTTGTATTATTTGGGAAAGTAAACGAATATGTAGAAAGTGCAGTACCACTGAAAATGCCATACGCGTTAGGGAATGTCATTAAATTCCATCGATAAATTGTATTGCTGTTGGTACCTGTTGATGTACTTGTAAAAAATACCTGACCATTTGGACCAAGGGTATAAGTATAACCTGCAGTAAGATTGCATTGTGCTTGTAAATTGGTGTGTCCTAGAATTAAAATTAATACAAGTAATAATGACTTGAGTTTTTGGATTAGAGATTGGCTTTTCATTTGTAAGGATTTTGGTTTCACTAATATAGTGAAATTTATGACAAAAAAAAGTGAACACCTTATTTAAAAACTTATGCAGTCGCCATTCTCATTTTATAACCACTCCCAAGCTGTTCGATACAGGCCATGCTTTTCGCAATGTTCGAGAAAACCCTTGTAGAAAGGGTTTGAGCCAACCGTAGCGCTGTCACCAATCAGCACTAATTTTTTCTTTGCCCTAGTGATGGCCACGTTCATTCGACGCAAGTCGGCCAAAAAACCAATTTCTTGCTGTTCGTTGCTGCGCACAAGTGATATGTAAATCACATCGCGTTCTTCTCCCTGAAATCCGTCGATGGTTTTAATGGCAATGGAACTAATTTTGTTGCGATTGAATTCATATTGTGATTGGTTGTCCATTAAATACTCTCGCTGCTCGCGGTAGGGTGAAATAATGCCGACATTGATTTCAGGTAAATCGGTATGCGCGGCATAATCGTTGCTGAGTTGCACCAAATGTTTGAACAAAATATCTGCCTCTTTTGGATTGGAATGGCTGAGGGTTTCGGGGTTTTGAATTTCATCGAAACTACATCCTGCAGTATCAATAAATTCAAGGCTTTTCGATAAGTAACTGTCGTCGTCGTAAAGCAAGGCATGCGAGGCCACTGAATCATCGGATTCTAATTCATTGTTGTAAAAATACACATTACTGTAACCCATAATGGCATTGTTCATGCGGTATTGGCGTTTGAGCAATACCACTGCATTTTCAAATTCAATGCAACGGTCGAGCATGCTAATGTTTAATCCGCCTTTTTTTGCTTCCTGACTTTTTACCACGGGCGGTAATTGAAAATGGTCGCCGGCTAAAATTAGGCGATTGCATTTTAGCAAGGGAATCCACACCATGGCTTCTAAAGCTTGTGAAGCTTCATCGAAAAACAAGGTGTTGAATTTTTTGCGTTGCAGTGCGCGGTGGGTTGCAGTTACAGGTGTGCAGCAAATGACTTGCGAATTTTTAAATAATTCATCCACAATAAAATCTTCTAACAAGCGCGCCTCTTTGATTGAATTTCTGGCTTCTTGATAATAAGCGGCGCGTTGTTTGGCATCTTCTTTTCCGAAAACCCTTTTGTATTTACCGGCCATGCGAAAATATTCTTCGGCATTGCGTCGTAAATTTTTGATGTCTTTATAATAAGGTGAAGCACTTACTTTACCATCTACCGAACTTTGCATGAGGTCTTCTGAAATCCTTGCCGGGTGGCCAAGACGGAGCACATCGATACCCAATTCAAGTAATTTTTCGGTCAATACATCAACAGCGGCATTGGTGGGTGCGCACACCATCACTTGTTTTTCGGTTTGTAAAGTAAGGCGTATGGCATTTGCCAATGAAGTGGTTTTGCCGGTGCCCGGAGGCCCATGGATAACGCCAATGTCGTTGGTGCTAAGCACATGGCGAACGGCACGATTTTGCGATAAATTTAATTGTGGAATTAAAACTTCGTTGTTTATTTTTTCGAATGCAATGGGCATTTCACCTTCAATCATTTCGCGCAATTCGGCTATTCGTCCGCTTTTTGCATTGATTACCACATCCAAGGCGTTTTGCATTTCGGTGTATGAGTTATCGTCGAATTGAATGTTGATGCCAAGTTTTCCTTCGTAACACCAGTCGGGCATTTCGTCGCTGTGCAGTATTAATTTTAATGTGTTTTTAGAAACGGCTTTGATGGTGCCGGTAATTTCTAATACTTCATCTTGACGGTTACTGAACAAACTCACGTTTTTGCCGGATGAAAATTGGTGTGCTTGGTTGATGTTGGTGGTACGTTCGATTTCAAGATGCATGAGTTCTCCATAACCCAATTCTTCGTTGTTTATTTTGATGGGATACCAGGTAACGCCGTTTTTGCGACGCTGTTCAATGTTTACGCGCAAGAACATGTCGTTGTACAAACGAAAATCTTCGTCGCGTTCAATTTTAAGCAGTTCTTTTGTTTTTTTTAAGCGCGTAATGGCTTTTGTATCTGCCATTATTGATTTGTTTTTGAAAGACGTTCGGCGCGCAACTGAGAACTGGTTTTGGTGCTACCATCGTGGCTCCAGCCCGGGGGACCGAACACGTACATCAATTTATTTTTAAAAGAAGTTTGCTTTTGCAAATCTTTAAAAATATTTACCCATTCGTGAAACACGGTGATGATGGGGTTGTAGGTATCAATGTTTTTGGTAAGGCCATATTTCACCGGGTCGTTTTTATCTTCGGCCTGAAAGGTGCCAAAGAGTTTATCCCAAATAATTAAAAACATGCCCATGTTTTTATCGAGGTATTGAATGTTGCTGCCGTGGTGCACGCGGTGGTGAGAAGGGGTTACGATGATGTACTCGAGGAAGCCCAACTTGTCGATGGTTTGTGTATGGACTAAAATGCCAAAAATTTGTGTGGCGCTATAAGCGAACATAATGTCCATTGCATCGAAGCCTAAAAAGGCAAGTGGGATGAAGTAAATAAAGCGGTAAAGCGGTTGAAAAACGGAAGAGCGGAAACCCACAGTAAGGTTAAATTCTTCGCTGCTGTGATGCGTTACATGCACGGCCCAAAAGAAGCGGCAATAATGATCGATGCGGTGCAACCAATAAAACATAAAATCCTCGCCAATGATTAAAACGCTCCAATATAAAATAGGATGCGTGGATAGGCTGGTAAAATGAAATTGATAAAAATAATAAAGCACGAACAAACAAATACCGCGGATTAAAACATCAAGACCCATGTTGAGCAATGTGAGATAGGTATTAGCAATCACACCTTTGGCAGAGTATAGACCTTTGTTTTTAAAATGCGAGTAAAAAAACTCAATGCCTATTACAAGAATATAAATGGGGAGGCTGATTTTAATGAGTATCAGTTCGCGGAATTCGTTCATCATGCTGCAAATTTAGCAGAAGATTGGGAAGGAAAAAAGGTTTTCAGAAGCTGAGGTGAATATAGTATTTGTTAAGGAGATGCTGAAACAAATTCAGCATGACGGGTTAGATTAGAGCGATGTTAAATTATTTCCCGAAACCGATAATTGAATTATTGGTTTGTTCAATCACATTGTCTTTAAGTGTATAAAAATCGGGTTTGATGTTGCGGCGTTGTGTGATGTACTGGGTATAATGTTCATCGTATTTGGTACGGCTGTGCATAACTTCGGCGTAGTTGCCGTTAAGGGCCATGAGTAATTCGCAGGCTTCGCGCACGGCAAAACGGTTGCCACTGTAGGCTGTTAAATAATCAACCAAATGTGCATCTTTACAATATTCGGCAAAAAGAGGGTTTGATTTTTGGTTTACCATTACGCGCAAGCCGCATATTTCTGCAATGGGCAGATCGAGTACATCATCAAAAAAATAGGCGATTTCGTGTGGATGTAAATTTTCTTTTTCGCAAATTTTTTCGAAGGCTAGTTTTTTGTTTGCGATTTTATAGAATGAATAATTAAAACACTCACGTTCGCTAAAATAAAAGGCCGTTTCGTTTTTTTCGCCACTAATGATGGCGGTAATGGGCAATTGTTTTTTTCTTAAAAAATAAGCGTAACGCAACAAATTTGTGCCCATGCTGTCGACTTCCGAAAAATTACTGCTGCCGCCGGCGTCTTTACGACCATCATTAAAAACACCATCCCAGTCAAACACAAATGCTTTGACGTGTTTTAAACGGTCTTGCATTCTTTCAATGGGAGTCACAAATGTGCCACCCAATTCAATGTATATGTTTTTTAAATCCAGCATAAAAAAGCCCGTGATGGGCTTTCATTGGTTTATGATTTTAAATCTTGAATATCTAACATGCCAACCGGTTTGCCGCCATCGGTTACCACAATGGTATCAACGTTGGTTTTTTTAAATAATAAATTGGCATCATTTAATAATACGTTGCCATCAATTGTAATTGGTTCACGGTATTCGAGGTCACTTAATTTTTTGTTTAAAATATCGCGGCCCTTGTCCATTAATAATTTACGCAATGAACCATCGGTGAATACACCTTTAATTGAGCCATCTTTGCGCAATACAGTGATTGCACCAAAATTGTATTCGGTTAATTTGATGATGGCATCGGTAATGTTTGTGTCTTCGCTCACAATTGGGTTCACGCCATTGATGGCTTCTTTTACTTTTACCATCATAAGGCGGGTATCCATGATAAATTGGTCGGTGCCGACTGTGGTGAAATTATTTTCGGTTAATTGTTTTAATACTTTAAGTGGTACGGTGATGGTGTGCACACCAAGGTTGATGGCGTTGCGCACGTGTTCGGCGTGGCGAACAGATGAGAACATGATTTTGGTATCGTAGCCATATAAATCAACGGCGTCGATGCATTGTTCAACCAAGGCAAGGGCATCGTGACCTTGGTCTTGCAAACGTCCAACCAAAGGACAAACATAAGTAGCGCCGGCTTGCATGGCCATGTAAGCCTGTTGCAAGGTGTACACCAAATGCACGTTTACTAAATAACCTTTATCGCGCAACACTTTACAGGCACGAACGCCTTCGAGTGATACCGGAATTTTAAAAACTGTTTTTTTAGGATCAAGACCCAAAGCCAATTGGCGTTCAGCTTCGGCCAACACTTCTTCGGCTGTATTTCCCAAAGCTTCGATTTGAAGCACCGGCACTATTTTACTCAACTTCACAATCATGGCATCAATATCCATAATGCCTTCTTTTTGCATAAAAGTTGGGGTGGTGGTAAGTCCGTTTAAAAAGCCCAATTTAAATCCTTCTTCAATTTCTTTTAAATTGGCTGAGTCTAAGTATAATTCCATATTATTTGCGTTATTGAATGTAAAGAAACGTAAAAAATTTGATATAAATAATTGTTGTTTTGCCGTTTGTTTTTATAATTTATCACTATAGTTATTTAGGATGTGGAGACGGATTAATTAGGATTAGGGCGCCGAACAGGCCATCACTGCAGCCTCACTTGCAGCTTAAAGCATGTTTAGGTTTGTGGTGGCTTCCTTTGGTCGCCTCCTCAACCAAAACATGCTATTTAAGCCGCTGCGTGCGGGCTTTTGTTCTGTCCTTGGCGCGGGTTCTGTGATAGCATTCAGGCCTTCAATGTTAGGTGTGAACAGTATTTAAAATGACATTAATTTTTGCTTTCTTTTCTTTCTTGATAAAGAAAAGAAACAAAAGAAATCAAGGCACGGCGATCCCTCCCCGCTCTTGATTTTTATTGAAAGACTAGCAAAGTAAACAAGGCTGCCTGCAGGCACACAAGCCAACACTCACGCCACCCTTGAAACCACTGCTCGCGCGCAGGCTTACCCAACGTGGCCTTTGAAGTCTTTCAAATAAAAATCAATTCACTCGCCCCGACATCGCGCCGTGCCAAGGCCACCGCACGCAGGAGTCGTGAAGCCTGTAAGTTGGGTCCAAATTATAAAATCAGGGTGCAATTGAAAAAAATATAAAACCCTGCATCAAATTTTTTCCCTTAGGAATAGAAATAGTTAAAGCTTAGTGAATGTGTATTGGCATTTGGTAATTGGCCAGCCAATGTAATTTTCAGTGCTAATTGAATTATAAACTTGAAAGATTTTTCCATTAGCAGTCATCGAACAAAACTGAACATTGGGAGAAGAGAAAAGTGTTTTGTTCTCATATCTGAATTCAAAAGGGTATAACGCAAAATTGAAATTGATGTTTTTGGATGGAACTAAAGACGTGGTGTAAGAATTGGTGGTTAGGTGATCAGGGGCGGCTTGAGATCCAATTGTGTATTGTTGACAAGTACATGTTACAGTATAATTTGCGGCCAAGGAATCAACTGCATTATAAATTATAATTGTTTTCGATTTGGTTTCTGCTTTATTACCGGCATTGTCTTTAACGTTATATACTACTAAATAATTTCCAGTCAAGGTATGGTTAACGCTACCAGTTACTTCAATTTTTTTTGTTAGTTCACCATCTTTATTGTCAATGGCTGTTGCGCCTAAATCCACATAAAGCTCATCTAAGGTCAATTTGTAGCTGCTTGCACCATTTATGGTAATTACCGGTGGTGTAGTATCAGGAACATCATCAGTTGAAATCGAAGTGCTTGTACTATTAGATTTCTTACAAGCCAATAAAATGATTGATACACAGATTAATATGTAAATAATTTTTCTCACCCTCTTGCTGATTAAAGGTAAGAAAAATTGGTGAAGTTATTCGTTGTTAAATGACGTGTTTCTGCGTGAGGGTTCCGATTGCCATCGGAAGCAACGGAAATCCTTTTTGTTCCCGCTTTTCAGCGGGACAAAAAGATTGAAGCGAAAAGCCCGACCCCTGAAGCAAAAAGCCTATAAAAATTTGCAAGATATTTTTGCTTCAGAGGGCAGGCCCAAATCAAATGGAAGAAAAAAACCGTTAGTTTTTTTTGAAGACTACTCGGACAATCGGAATGGCAGTGAGAATAATGAGTGTGATAAAAATATAAGCCATGTAATTGGTGATGTTTGGAAAAATGCCAACTAAAAAATAACCGATGCCGCTAAGGCTGATGATCCAAGCAAATGCGCCGATGAGGTTAAAAAAGCTGAAGCGTAAAAAATCGACTTTAATCACGCCGGCAATAATGGGGGCGAAGGTGCGTACAATGGGTAAAAAACGGGCGAGGATGAGTGTGTTGTTGCCGCCATATTTTTGGTAATAATGTTTGGTGAGTTCGAGGTGTTTTTGTTTAAAAAAAAGACTGTCTTTTTTGCTGTATAATTTTTCGCCGGCGCGATAACCAAACCAATAGCCAAAAGTATTTCCGGTAAATGCGGCTGATATCATTAGCGTAACCAAGAGTAAAAAATTCACATGCATGAGTTCAGGTTTGGCTTTGCATAATATGCCGGCCAATAAAATGAGATTATCGCCGGGAAGAAAAAAACCAACGAGTAAACCGGTTTCGGCAAAAATTACAAACAAAAGCAATCCTAAACCGCCGTATTGAATGATGCTGTTGGGATCGGTGAGTTGTTTGAGGAAGTCGAACATATATTTGGGCCAAAGGTAGGAAAATGTTGAATGCTAAATGTTGAATGGGTTTGTTTTACCACTGAGTGCGATCGCTAATGGACACTGAGGGCAACGAGTGCGGATAAGGGCAGCTGCTCGACTTGAAATTACTGGCACATCGAGCAGCTTCGAGGTGTCACATCGAGCGTGGTCGAGGTGTCACATCGAGCGTAGTCGAGGTGTCACATCGAGCGTAGTCGAGGTGTCACATCGAGCGTAGTCGAGATGGACAGGGAAAATAATCTTTAATGTAAACTTATAACACGGTCTCTCCCGATAACAATCGGGATCCGCTCGACCTGACATGGTGAGATGCTCGACCTGACATGGAGATGCTTGGCTTGAATGTGTTTGGGTGTAATGAGATTAATTGCTTAATCTACTTTTTTTAAGATAACCCATTCGTGGAAGATTAAGGTGTTTTTGTGGGTGTCGCTTAGGGTGTTTAAAGAAACAATGGGATGCTTGTCGTCGCTGTGGGTGATGCCATTGGTTTTGGCTTTCACCAGATAGTATTTGTATTTTTCCTGTGATTCGTCGAAGATTAATTTAAGCATGTAAACGGCTTCTTCGCCAAGGTGCATTTTTTTCTCAATGCAGCCATCCAATGTTTTTGGCAAATAAGTTTTTCGGCTGCTCATGGGAATCACCTTAATGTTTTCTTCATACAAGCGTGATATTTCATAATCGTTGTACGATTCACCTTTGATATTTAATACACCAAAAAGGGTTCTGTCGTTTCTATCGGTATCTCTATCGTAATAAAATGGAAATGCCAGTGAAATTGTTTTCCAATGTCCGGGCACTATGCTGATGCGGCTTAGGCGAACAATGATGATGTACAGCAATAAAAAGTAGAAAAAAATAAAAGCAAATGCTGCTGATATTGCCGTTTCTGCATTTTGGCTGATGCCACAAAAAATGATGATAGAGATTATGGCGACTGTATACATGCGTGATAAATACTTCCTGACTTTTTGTTGGTCGATGGCTTTTTTAGGACTGTAAAAAGGTGAATTATTGATGCCGTTGTTTAAAATTAAAATGAAGACTTCAATAAGGCATAAGAAGAAAAGAATGTTGGTGAGGTGACCGAAAGGGGCGTTTTTATCATCTAGAAAAAAATCGAACAAACCATGTGCCATAAAGCCGAGTGCCGCAAAAGTTGGAATGATGGTGATGGGTTTGTTTTGGTATTTATACAAGATGTAACCATAAATGAACAGTGATGAAAAAATCATGTGCGCCGGAACAGAAATGATGGCGCGGGTTAAAAGTACGGCGTGACCATAGTTGACGGCGTACTCGATATTTTCACCAAAGGCAAATCCCAAAGCTGAAATGCAAATGTATTTTAGGTAGTCGATAGGTTCGTTAATGGCATTTTTAAAAAAAAGCATCACCAAAAAAATGCTTGCAGCTTTTACAAATTCTTCAAGCAAACCAACGCCGATTGAAAAAAACAAGAAACTGAGAATCGGATTTTCGCTGTTTGAAATGTCGAGGGGTTTGTAAATGTATTCGTGAATGGGATAAATAATAAACGGAATGATGCTGCCAATAATGAAGGTAAAAACAATGTGCAGTGTTTTTTCGGTTTCGAAAATATCGATCAGCTTAAAATAATACACCCAAATTAATGAGATGAACAAGCTGGTGAATATGATAAACAGCGGTGTCAGGCGCTTTAGTTTAATGTGTTTGTTTTATTTTAGGAATCGAATCGATGAGTTTTTTGGTGTATTCGCTTTTGGGATTGTTGTAGATGTCGTCGGTATCGCCCATTTCTTCAATTTTTCCTTTTTGCATCACCACCATGCGATCGCTCATGAATTTTACAACACCCAAATCGTGTGAAATAAAAATATAGGTGAAGTTGAATTCTTTTTTTAAGTCGTTTAATAAATTTAATACTTGGGCTTGCACACTTACATCCAAGGCGCTTACGCTTTCGTCGCAAATAATAAATTTTGGCTTGAGTGCCAAGGCGCGGGCAATGCAAATGCGTTGGCGCTGACCGCCGCTAAACTCGTGTGGGTAACGCTGATAGTGTTTTTCTTCGAGACCCACTTTTTTGAGTAAATCCATTACTTTTTCTTTGCGTTGTGCCGCGTTGGGAAATAATTCGTGCACTTGCATGGGCTCGGCAATGGCTTGTCCAACCGTCATGCGTGGATTTAGTGAAGAGTAAGGATCTTGAAAAATAATTTGCATGTTTTTGCGGTGCGGTCGAAAATCTTTTTCTGACAGTTGCAGCAAATCTTGGTTTTGGTAAATAATTTGTCCGTGTGTGGCCTTGGCCAATTTTAAAATGCTTCTTCCGAGGGTGGTTTTACCGCAGCCGCTTTCCCCCACCAATCCAAGGGTTTCGCCTTCATACACATCTAAGCTGATGCCGTCGACGGCTTTTGAATAGCTTTTAATTTTTCCGAAAATCGTTTTTTTTGCGGGGTACCAGGTGCTGACATCTTTTAGTTCGAGTATTTTTTTTCCGGCATAAAGTTGTTGGAGATGTGTATGCCTTTGTTCGTGTGAAATAACTTTAACGCGGTGTTGATTTGATATTTCAATGATTTGACCATCCTCACGCACTTGCATAAAATCTTTTACGGTGGGCAATGTTTCAACGCGTTTGTCGAGTGGTGGGCGGCAGGCCAACAAGCTTTTGGTGTAAGGGTGTTTGGGTGATGCAAAAATTTCCTTCACGGCACCTTGTTCTACCAAATTGCCTTTGTACATCACCAGCACTTCATTGGCCAATTCAGCAATCACACCTAAATCGTGGGTGATAAATATAATTCCCATGTTGTAGCGTTGCTGAAGTTTTTTCAGCAATTCTAAAATGGTTTTTTGTACGGTAACATCGAGGGCGGTGGTTGGTTCGTCGGCTATTAGCACGCGGGGATTACAACTCACGGCCATGGCAATCATCACCCTTTGTTTTTGTCCACCTGATAATTCATGCGGGTAACGGTCGAGCATGGCTTCGGGTGTGGGCAATTGCACTTCTTCAAAAAGTTCTTTGGTTTTTTGGCGGGCTTCTTTTTTTGATAAATGTTGGTGCAGCATTAAACTCTCCATCACTTGTTCGCCGCATTTAAGCACGGGGTTGAGCGAGGTCATGGGTTCTTGAAAAATCATGGCGATTTCGTTGCCGCGGTATTGTCGCATTTGCTCGTTCGACAATTTTGTTAAATCGATGGCTTTGTTCTCTTTTGTATAATAAATAATCTCTCCGCCCGTTATTTTACCCGGAGGATTAGGAATGAGTTGCATGATGGAAAGGGAAGTAACCGATTTGCCGGAGCCGCTTTCGCCAACAATGCCAAGGGTTTGACCTTGGCGGAGTGTAAACGAAATGTTGTTAACGGCATTAAACAATTTGCCGTCACTTCTAAACGTGGTGACCAGATTTTTAACTTCGAGTAAACTTTGTTCTGCCATGAATATGTGTGGAAATTAACCAATATTTTATTATCTTTATTATTCACAAGCAAATAGATATCAAATGAAAGCATTGAATAGTTTTATGGTTCTTGTTGTGATCAGCGGGACTGTTTTTTCGCAAAGCAAACGTTCGGTATCGATTGAGGCCGGCGGTGTTTTTAATACCATGCTGAGTCAAAAGGCCAGTGTGGCAGAAATTCAAAAGAACAGAGTTTATGATTATTCAGGAGGTGGTTGCGTGATGTATACAGTGATGCCTTATTATCAGAAGGAAGAAGTGGTGGGTGATGAAGTACAAAAATCAGGGCAGGATTACCGTTTTTATAACACGGCAGGCTTTTATCTTAAATTGAATTACGAAAAAAGTATTTATACCAAACGAAATTTTTACATCACGCTGCCTTTTGGATTGGTATGGCTAAATGAAACCGACCGTTATACAAAGTACAATTGGTATGAGGGTGGTGGACAAAATTACCGCAGCGAAAACACGTTTGATTTAAAAAGCAATATGGTCAATTTGCGTTTTGGCTTGTCGTTAAATTACCATTACAGAGCCGTGCAATTTTACGGGTCCTTGTTGTATCATGTTGGTTTGTATAACCAATACAGGATGAAACAAAATCATGTTGACGGCAACAATCATTACACAAACACTTTTTCGGGAAACACGCATTATATGCGCGGGCATGGCATGTATATGGGCTATTACAGCAGCAGTGTTGGGGCGAATTTTTATTTGAACAAAAATTGGTCAATGGGACCATGTTTGGAAGTGTTTTTTGCAAAGGGTCTTTGTGGACCTTTAGATAGACCTTCTCGCAATTATTATACTTACCAATGTTATATGCAGGGATTAAACGGAAAAAATGTTTGGATTAATCCGGGATTGAGGATGCAGTATAATTTTTAAGACAATTTAATTCTTAATCAATTTTTGGGTTGAGATCATTTTGTCATTTTCCCAAAGTTGTAGCAAATAGATACCACTTTTTAGAAGACCAATATTGACGATTTGATTGTTTTGCAACCTGGGATTTACATTCAGGTTTAATTGTAATTCGCCAATGCAATTGGTTATTGTAATTTTATATAGATGTTTGCTTTGTTGACCAATAAATTGTAAATAAATGAAATCATGGGCCGGATTAGGAAAAACAGTGAACAGAGAATTTTCTTTTGGGAGAACATTATCAAACAATAACGTATTGCAGTAAGCCAATGTGGTATCACAGCCATTGGCATCATATTTTACGAAAAAGAAGGGGTTGGGATTTGAATTACTTTGATGAAAGGCAGCGAGCATCCCGCCATCTGAGGACGCAAGCAATGACATCATTCCTTGTGCATTAGCAATGGTGTTGCTATTCGTTTTATAGTTGTAATATTTTTTGTAAATCAAGCTTCCATCTTTATCAAATTTTGCAATACGCTGAAAAGAGTTTTTGATGCTATAAGCACCTGTATCAATGCCACCACCAAAAATCAAATCACCATTGGGCAGTTCATCAACTGAGGAAAAGCCATTTCCGGGATTTAATACATCAAAATCATCGATAGTCCAAATAGGTGAATATGGGTTATTGAAATCGAATTTTAAGGCGTAAGATTTATACAAATTAGTAGATCCACCATTAACAGTGGAAACGATTTTATAACCACAGGCCACTAGTTTTTTATCCTTAGTTTGAATTAAATCAAGCAAGGCGCCGCCTAAGCCAAATATTCGGGAGGTTGAAGCAATGTAATTTCCCAAACTATCGAGTATCACTATATTATCATAGGTGTTAAAGCCTGTGTTGGTAACAAGATACTGATAACCAACAATGGCTATTTTTTTTGTGGCACTATCTTGAATAATACCTTTTCCATCTTGAACATTAGGATTACCTTTATTAATTTGTTTACGCCATAATTCATTGCCATTGGCGTCGGTTTTAAGAATAAGCAGTTTTCGTGAGGAGTTGCTGCCCCAATATTGAAACCATCCGGTAATTAAAAAACCTCCGTCTACGCTTGCCGTAACTCTCTGCGGAATTAAATCTTCTAGCGTATCAGCTGATCGGAATATTTTTTGCCAAAGGGTATCCCCGTTAAAATTAAATTTCATTAAAATGCCAAAGGCTCTTGGGTTTTTATCTCTCAATGCACCTGTATAATATAAGTTATTACCATGTTTCATAAAATAACGGGTAATAAGAAAATTATCTACATGCTGAAAAGAAGTGTCGCCATAATGTTTAATCCATTTGATGTGACCAGTAGTATCAATTCCAGTAAGCGATAGTCTGGTGCCAAGTAACGGGTCAATTGTAAAACCCCCGCCAATATATTGGCGAGGGGCTATTTCAAAGATAGTTTTAGAGGTATTATTTAATGAATTGGAAATATACTCCTTTACTTTAAAGCCTTGAGCAGAAATTAATTTGCTTAAGAGCAAAAAGAATATGATAATGCTTTTCTTCAACATCTTGATAACCTAAGTTAAACAATTTATTTTTGCTTTGAATAAGATTAATCAATTTTAATCAATTTCGAAGAACCCAAGAACAATTCATTTTTGTAAAATTTAATTAGATAAACCGACTTATCTAAATCACCAACGTCAATCGAATTATTTACCTGAAGTATTCCTGTTTTAATTACTCTTCCGCTCATGTCCTCAATGAAGTAATTACACATTGGTGTATTAAGGTTCATTACATTAATTGATCCTTTGCATGGGTTAGGGTGTATCTCAATATTTGGAGATTCATTTAAATTTTTAGTAATATCTAGAAAACAATCAATGTAAACTTTAATGCTAATGGTTTTTTCTGCAATACAGCCCAAACTTGTGGTGCCTGCTACTGAGTATGTGCTTGTGTTGTAAGGAGCCACATAAGTAGTGTCGTGGGTTGAGCCCGTGCTCCAAGTATAGGTTTGGCAACCATTGGCAACAATTAATGTTGGTGTTGTTGACCTTCGACAATACCAGCCAAGTGAAGTTAAGGTTAATGAGTTATTGGCATTTATAAATTTACCGTTAAGTGATAAATAGCCATTGACTGAATAAGTATATGGGCTCCCGAGCGGATAACCAATGGAACTACTGTAGTAATAATTGGTGATGTTTGTATAAATAGGAGAGGTTGTAAGGCCTACAGGAAAAAAACTCTGCGTGAGTGGAGCAATCCCAATTAAATAATCGTTGTTGCTTATTAATTGAATTGGTTGTTTAAAATTAAAATAAGAGAGTGTATCTAAGTGTTTGTTTTGAATGGTGATTGTATCACCTATAAAAAATTGTTGGGAATTTACATTATAAAGTATTGGGGATATTTGTTTGCCAAGGTTGTGTGCAATTAAAATAGAAGGAACTACACAACCAACAGCGCTAATACTTGTTGATTGAATTGGTGCAGTGTATTTGAATGCAAAGTAATAATTGCCGCAAGCACTTCTTTTAAAAGAGGTATCTTGTATTTGTGTCGTCTTGCTAACAATAAAGCAGCCAACATCCTGTTTTGTTTTTGAATAATTGTTTGTGGTATCCTGATCAGCAGGAACGGAGGCATAAATACTATTCGAGCCAAGTGATAAAGGTGTAAATGAATTAAAAACTACTGCTGTTGTTGCATTGTATGGCAAAATAACAACTGTTTGGGTGTTCGAAAATAAATTTGATCCTGTCACTGATAAACTAACAGCAATGTTTGATTGCGTTGCAAGTCCATTGTTTTTTATGATTACTTCTATGCTCTGTGAATGGCGAAGCAAGCAGGTGCCAAGGCAATTGATTTTAGTTACTTCAATATCATTATTAAGGATTTGACTAAAAATCGAATTGGTTAAAACCAGGATACCAAACAAAGAAAAAAAGAATGCCTTTTTCAATTTTTTGTAATTAAATTATTATAGATAATTAGATTAAATAAAGGTAATAATTTTGCGGTTTTTTTTGAAAAAAGAAAGATCTTAAAAGCAATTAAAATTTATGATCATTTAAAAAACTATTTCAAGCCTATTAAAAAGCTCAGAAAAAACCGACAACAAAAAGATGTCTATTTCTTTAGTAACTTCTTATTCTCTTTGTGTCTTTTGTGATCTCTTTTTGTTTTTTTCTTCAAATTTTCTTTGAGGGCTTTTTCTAAATCGATGCCTGTTTGGTTGGCGAGGCAAATGAGGACAAACATTACATCGGCCATTTCGTCGCCGAGGTCTTTGTTTTTATCACTTTCTTTTTCGCTTTGTTCGCCGTAGCGGCGGGCCATGATGCGGGCTACTTCGCCTACTTCTTCCATGAGCATGGCGGTGTTGGTGAGTTCATTAAAATAACGCACGCCGTATTTTTTTATCCAAGTGTCTACTTTTTTTTGTGCTTCGCTAATTCGCATGAAAATTTTCTAACTCTTAAATCAAATATACTCAAAATAAGAATTCATCATAACTGGAATTACTTTTGCTAAATAAGCGTTTCAACCAAACTGGTAAGGTTCGTTTTAATGTTCGGACAACGAACATTATAAATAAAGTTGTTCCAATAAAATCTATCTACTTTTTTCTTGATAAAAAAGTAGCAAAAAATCAAGGCAAGGCGATTTCCCCCCGCTCTTGCATTTTCATAGAAATTCAAATGAAGTAAACATTTCTGCCCCGGGCAATACCTGGAAGGACAGAAATGAAACGCCGCCTGCGCACAGCCCGCCTTTGGCGCCTTCATTGAATTTCTAACGAAAATCCAATTCACGCAGAGCCGCTCCCCGCCTTGCCAAAGCCAGCGCACGCGTACTTCTCGTAACTTTAAAATTGGCATCATCTTATATTTTAATTTTTAAGGCTTTTGCCATACACAGTTCTCAACTACAAAATGTTTCGAATTTCTCCGGTACGAAATAGGGTGTCAGGTCGAGTGCTGCTGCGCAGGTGCAGTGCGTGGCGCAGTGTATCGAGGCCGTGTAAGTTTAGCATACCTTTCTAAATCAATAAAGTTGGGAGGAATTGCCGTACCTTGTTTTATTACGAAATTTCTCGATGGCTGCTTCTGACCACCAATTCTCTGCAAGCTATTGGTACTTCAGGAAATTCCTGTGTTTTTGTTTACTCAATTGTTTCCTTGATTTTTTATTTCAAAGAGATTAAAATTTAGGTGGAAATATAACTTCTAATTTTTTAGTAACTTATGAATTAAAGTTTTCCCTAACATCATTGAATATTATGCGTTTACATTTTGCACCATGCGTTGCGGCACGGGTTGTTTGATGTTGTTTTTTTCAAAGCTTTCTTTGAGTTCTTGATACAAGGCACTTTTTAATGCCACTGTATCATCGGGCAGGCAGTATGGTTTAACGGCAATTGACAAACTGCCGTCGAGTATTTTACCAAAAAAAATAGTGGGTTTGTTGTTTTTAATCACCAAGTCGTTTTTATGGAGGGTGTCTTCAATAATTTTTTTAACGGCTTTGGTGTCACAATCGGCGCTCACCAATAATTGTAATTCGATGCGCAAGTTACCGTGACGACTATAATTCACAATGGTGCCATTGGAAAGCGGGCCGTTTGGTAAAATGATTGTTTTGTGGTCGGCCGTTAATAAGATGGTGTTAAAGATTTGGATTTCGAGCACTTCACCTGCTTGTCCGCCTGCCTCAATGGTATCGCCCACTTTAAAAGGTTTAAAAATGAGGATTAACACCCCACCGGCAAAATTAGAAAGAGAGCCTTGCAAGGCCAAACCAACAGCCAAACCGGCGGCACCTAAAATGGTGACAAAGCTGGCGGTGCCAATGCCAATCATGCCTGCCACGGTGACAATTAAAATAATTTTTAAGCCAATGCTGAGTAAACTTTTTAAGAAAGATTTTAAACTCACGTCTAATTCTCTTTTGGTCATGGCAATTTCGGCCAAGCGTGCAATGCGTTTTACCAGCCACAAACCAACAAACAAAACAATAAGTGCCGAAATCACATTGGGCGTGTAATCCACCACCAAGCGCATTAAACGGTCGAGGTAGGAATCGAATTTTATTTCGTCGCTCACAATTTTTTCCTTCACTTTCTCAACCGCCGGCATTACTTTTTGAATGGCCTGGCTTTGTAAAATAGGTAACATCTTTTGAAAATTAATACATTGACAAAGCTAAGAAAATTAATATTTTAACCGCTCTAATTGTTGTGGAGCGTGAGGTTAAGGTTAAGAGATGAGGCTAAGGATGAGGTTTAGACTGAGACTAAGAGAGAGAATGAGAATGAGCGCGAACGAATGCGGGTGAGGCATTGAGGATTTTGCGCCAGTTTCCGATAGCTATCGGAAGAAGCGGAAAGCCCGGAGGCTGAGCAGCCCGACCGTGGCATTTCGAAAAAGGCTGCGAAGCCGAGGACTTGCAGCGGAAAGCACGGTGCTTTTTGCTAAAAACATCGGTGAAAAATAAAAGGTTTTTAGCAAAGAGCAGGCGCCCAAAAAAAAATAAATGTATGGGATATAAAAGTTTAGAGGATTGCATTGATGATTTAGAAAAACAAGGGCAATTGATTCGTATTCACGAGGAGGTTGATCCGCATTTGGAAATGGCTGCCATTCATTTAAAGGTGTTTGAAAAGGGCGGTCCGGCTTTGTTATTCGAAAAAGTAAAAGGCAGCAAGTACAGGGCCATGAGTAATTTGTTTGGCACTTTAACGCGTTCGAAATTTATTTTTAGGGACCGTTTTGGCATGATGCAGGAGATGGTGAAGTTGCGTAATTCGCCCATGGCGGCCTTGAAGCAGCCATTTAAATACCTTGGTACCGGTGTAGCCGCTTTGAGTGCCTTGCCCAAAAAGGCTTCATTTAGTAGCGCCGGATTTAAAGAAATTCAAATTTCGGATTTGCCTTTGATTCAGCATTGGCCAATGGATGGCGGGGCTTTTGTGACCTTGCCGCAGGTGTATTCGGAAGACATTGATAAGCCGGGTGTGATGGCTTCTAATTTGGGCATGTACCGCATTCAATTAACGGGGAATGATTATGTATTGAATCAAGAAATTGGTTTGCATTACCAGTTGCACCGTGGCATTGGTGTGCATCAATCAAAAACGAATGCCAAAAATATTCCTTTAAAGGTGAGCATTTTTGTTGGTGGTCCGCCTGCCAACACACTGGCGGCCGTTATGCCATTGCCTGAAGGCATTAGTGAATTAACTTTTGCCGGAGCACTGGCGGGAAGGCGCTTTCGGTATGCTTATGAGGATGGTTATTGTGTGGCCTTGGATGCTGATTTTGTGATTACGGGCGAAGTTTATCCCAATGAGAACAAGCCGGAAGGACCATTTGGCGACCATTTGGGTTATTATAGTTTGAAGCATGAATTTCCATTGATGCGTGTACATAAGGTTTATGCCAAAGAAAATGCCATTTGGCCATTTACGGTGGTAGGGCGACCGCCACAAGAGGACACGGCTTTTGGCGCTTTGATTCATGAGATCAGTGGCTCGGCTATTCCGAATGAAATACCCGGCGTGAAAGAAGTGCATGCGGTAGATGCTGCCGGGGTGCATCCTTTGTTATTGGCGGTGGGCACCGAAAGGTACACGCCTTATTTAAAAAATGATCGTCCTGCCGAACTACTCACACAAGCCAATCATATTTTGGGTACAGGCCAATTGAGTTTGGCGAAATATTTATTTATTGGTGCTGATCAAAACAATGATTTGAATTGTCATGATGTGTCGGCCTTTTTTAAATACGTGTTTGAGCGAATTGATTTGAAACGCGATTTGCATTTTTACACCAAGGCGAGTCAGGATACCCTTGATTACAGCGGTGAGCGCATTAATGAAGGCAGTAAGTTGGTGGTGGCTGCTTGTGGTGAAGCCATTCGTACGTTAAAAAATAATTTACCGGAGGTATTGGCCACTTGTGAATTTGTAAGCAATCCGGTTCTCATTATGCCCGGTGTAATGGCAGTGCAGATGGCAGCTTTTAGCACGTATGAAAAAGCCAAAACAGAAGTGCACAATTTTGCTGTTTGGATAAAAAAGAATTTGAGTGATTTTGAAGGGGTGGTACAAATTGTGCTGTATGATGATTTTGTTTTTGCCGATGGCGCACAAAAATTAAATGATTATGTGTGGGTGACGTATACACGCAGTAATCCGAGTCATGATATATACGGTGTGAACGAAAGTACAGAGAATAAACACTGGGCTTGTGAAGCACCCATGATTATTGATGCGCGCAAAAAACCACATCATGCGCCGGAATTAAAAGTAAAAGAAACCACGGAAGAAAACATAAAACGCTTTTTTGAAAAAGGTGGCGCTTTGGCAGCATGGGCATAAACGAATTACAAAAATTAAATCCATTAAAAGAAGCAAGCGCTAAACCACAAACGTGGTTGATGGCGGGATTGTTGCTGTTGTTGCTGGGCATGGTGTTGGTGCTTCGGTATCAGGTGTTCAATGCATTGAGTATGCGTTATGTGGATTCGGATCAACCATTTATGTGGGCAGGGGCCATGGATTATGCATCGGGGCTATTTTATGAGCCAAGATTTTATGGACAGAATTACAATACTTTTTTTGAAGCACTCGTAGCGGTTCCATTTATTTGGTTGGGGATGCCCGTATACAGGGCTTTGCCATTGGCTACACAAATTTTGTTTGTGTTTCCATTTGTGTTTGCGGCAGTGTATTTATTTGTGGTGGGAAAAAAACCGGCAGCTTTGTGGGTGCTTTGTATTTTGTTGTGTATGCCAACGGCTTTTGATATCATGAGCAGTTTGCCAAGGGGATTTGTAGGCGGTATTTTTTTCTGTAGTTTTTTTATTCTATCGTTTCATCAACCAAACAATCGTTTGTATTTGGCTATTAATTACAGCCTGCTGGTGATTGGTTATTTTGTGAATCCAAATTCTGTATTAATCAGTTTGCCATTTTTATTGTATGTGTACGCCTTTCATTTTCGGCAAAAGTTTTTTTATTATTTGTCAGCCCTTATGTTGGTGTTTTTTGTGTTGTTGAATTATGTGTTCGATGGTTTTTACCAAAGGAATCCTGAATATGTGATTTACGGCTATGCACACAGTTTTTCATG
Source organism: Sphingobacteriaceae bacterium (assembly GCA_947453445.1). GTDB lineage: Bacteria > Bacteroidota > Bacteroidia > B-17B0 > Aurantibacillaceae > Aurantibacillus. The sequence goes on along the minus strand of CANGGP010000012.1, from coordinate 32,969 downwards.
GCAGTTTTTTATAGAGAACATCAAGCACTTGGATCAAACTTTGGCTTATGTGGGCTTTTTAAGTGAGGGAAAGAGTGTGGTTTTTTTATTGACGCTAGTTTTGATGCTTTATTATTTATGGCGCCATAATTTGCGGGCCTTTTGGGCCTTTGTTGTTTTTTTGTTGGTGATGTTGCTGAGTTTTTTTTCGGGCAAATCGCGCGATGGTGTGGTATGGCCTTGGTATGCTTACAGCCGTTTGTTTATTGGGGCCCCTGTTGTGTTTTATTTATTCATTGGTATTTTTAATTTTCAGAGAATAAGGATTACGCTGTTATTGGTTTTGCTGAGCGTTTTTTTTGCAGGCTTTAAGTGGCAACAGTTTGATGAAAATCTGAAACGTTTAAGCGATGAAAAATTATGGAATGGTGTGCATTTGGTTTCGGTGCCAACAACTTTAGATGCCATTCATTTATACAGCGATGTATGTGCTAAACAGGACGTTGATTTTTTATTGGTGTCGAACGGTTTTTGGTTGAATACATTTATTGATTATGGCGGACCGGCCATTGATGCACACTTCCCGCAAACTTATGAAACACGGGCTGAACGCAGGCAGTGGGTTCGGAAAAAGATGGATCACAAAGTGATTGAGCGCTTTGTGTTTATTTCGGCCATTTATGATTTTGAAACCAAGGCGAAGGGTGATTTTATGATTAAAAAATTGGATGACTACGGATTGTATTTAATTGAACAAAACCACTTAAGTTGTAAAGCCTTTATTGATTTGGCCAATAAAATTGAGTTGAACTAAAAAAAAGAAAATGAAAGCAGAATTATTAACCATTGGTGATGAAATATTAATTGGACAAATTGTAAACACCAACAGTGTTTGGATGGCGCAACAGTTGAATCAAATGGGTGTGCAGGTTTGTCACATGGCCAGTGTGGCCGATGATGAAACAGCCATCGTAGATGCTTTTGATGCCGCTGCCAAGCGTGCTGATTTTGTTTTTATCACAGGCGGATTGGGTCCTACCAAAGACGACATCACTAAAAAAACCTTCGCCAATTATTTTGATGCACCCTTGGAGGAGAACCAACAAATATTGGATGATGTACAATCTTTTTTTACTGCGCGTGGGCGTGACATGGGCAGGTTAAATCGTATGCAAGCATTGGTGCCGAAGGGCTGTGTGGTGATACGCAACAGTGTAGGCACGGCGCCGGGTATGTGGATGCAAAAAGGCAAAACCGTGTACGTGAGTATGCCGGGGGTTCCATATGAAATGAAGGAGATGATGTTAAAGACGATCTTACCAAAAATAAAGGAAGAATATGCCTTACCATTTATTTACCACAAAACTGTTTTAACCAATGGTATTGCTGAAAGCACTTTGAGTGAACTCATTTCCGACTGGGAGGATGCTTTGGTGCATTCAAACATCAAACTCGCTTATTTGCCGCAACCGGGCATGGTGCGTTTGCGCTTGTCGACACAAGGCAGTGATTTCGATCAATTAAAAAAGGCGGTGGCTAAAGAGATTGAAAAATTACAAGTGATTATTCAAAAGTACATTTTTGGGTATGAAGAATATGGAGAGGAGAGTCCGAGTTTAGAAAAAATAGTAAGTGATTTGTTGCGCGCGCGCAAGGCTACTTTGTCGATTGCAGAAAGTTGTACGGGTGGTTATGTTTCTTCATTGTTTACGGCCATTTCGGGGGCGTCGGATGTATTTAAAGGCTCTGTGGTTCCTTATGCCAACATCATCAAACACAGTTTGTTGGAAGTTGACAAAGCCTTGTTTGACACGGTGGGTGTGGTGAGCAGGGAGTGTGTTGAGCAATTGGCTCAAAATGTTTTAAAAAAGTTTGACAGTGATTATGCCATTTCTATATCGGGCATCGCGGGTCCGAATGGTGGCACAGCTGAAAAACCGGTGGGAACGGTTTGGGTGGCGGTGGCCACACGCAAAGATGTGCGGGCCATTAAATTTCAATTTGGCGATAACAGGCAGCGAAACATTGTGATGACTGCCAATGCGGCGATAAACATGCTTCGCAAGGTGATTTTGAAAGAAATGGAATAAAATTTCCATCATTGGCATTTCTTAATTCGGGTAAAGACCTGTGCTTTAACCATTTTAGCAATTATTCCTTAATTTTGATTGAATTAAAGGCGCTTTCGGCCTTATACCCAACCATTTATTGGATTTGGGTGTATTGTATATTGAACCCGTTATTGCATGGAAATTAATCCTGATTTAATAAATAAATGTTTAAAGGGCGACCGAAAGGCCGAGTATGAGCTATACAAGCAAACATACAGCTACTTGATGAGCATTTGTGTAAGGTATACCCATCAGCAAGACAGGGCGAAGGAAGTGTTAAACATTGGTTATTACAAGATTTTAAAAAACTTAGACAAGTATCATTTTGATGCACCATTTAAACCATGGGCACGCAAGGTGATGATTAATACCTTGATTAATGAATACAAAAAACAGAAAATTCATTATGGCACCATGGTATATGTAGAAGCCTATTTTGATGATGAAACGTATTCAGAAATGAATGAGGCCATAACCAAATCGAATGCCAAGGAGATATATGATTTTATTGCCAAATTACCGCCGGCCAGTCAGCAGGTATTTAATTTATATTTTATTGATGGTTACAAACACCGTGAGATAGCCGAAATGTTGAACATCAGTGAGGGCACTTCTAAATGGCATTTGAACAATGCCAAGGAATTATTAAAAAGTATGTTATTGGAATTAAAAGTAGAAAATAATTGATTAATGAATGCGTATGCGTAACGAAGAAAAATTTAAACAAGCGCTAAACAGCAAACTCGGGGAGGAGAATTTTCCTTTCGATGAGTTGAATTGGGCCGGTGCAGAGGCTTTGCTGGATGCCGATAAAAAGGGGCGAAGGGGGATTTATTATTTGATTCCCGTGTTGCTCATATTGGGCGGTGCTGCGACCTATTGGTTGTGGCCGCAAGGCAATGCAGATTTGCTAAAAGCAAAACCATTGGATGTGAGCCAAACATTAAATGAAGTGATGGCTGAGCGTGAAAATGCCAAAGCCAATGTTCCTTTAGAAAATAATGGAGAGATGATAAAAACTGCACAAGGCACTAAGGCGTCCATACCTGAAGTACAAAAACTTGTTGCCAATTCTGTTATCTTGAAAAATCCGGCGATTGTGAAGCCAATTCAGGTTAAAGTTGTTTCGAAACCAAAGCAGGAAACAGTGGTGATGGAAAATGCGGTTGACAATGTGATTAACCAAACGGATGCCTCTTTAAAAAACGAAGACAATGTTTTGCCTCCAAGTTCTAACGGACCCCAGGTAATGGAAAATGAATTGCCGGTGGCGCCAACTGTGCGTGAACAAATTCTACCAACAGGGGTAACCACACCAACTGTAAACAACACAAAACAAGAATCGAATCATATACCTGAAAAGGTAGACACCAAGTCTGAATCGATTGTTCCTGCGATTGTTTTCAGTACTGCGGTGACGAGTAAAAACGACATGCCGATTACTGATCTTCAGGCCATGGAGCCGATGACTGCGCCAACGAATGTTCGCAACAATAAAACAGAAAGCAATGCGAATAGTATTGTAAAAGAAATCATACCAACAACAAATACAGCAAGCCTGCAAGTGAAAGCGGAGGCGAATAAGGTGATTGAGAATAAGCTTGCACCTGCATCACCTGATACAAGCAAAAAATTGGTTTTGGCAACTGAGCCCATCACAGCAACTGTGTTGCCAATTCCTTCTTTATTTTTGTTTTTAGAATTGGGCAGTGCTTATAATTTAGGTTATCAAAATTTGGGCAGTATTGATGGCAGAGGATTTAATCCATTGTTTGGCTTACAATTGATGTCAGTCATCAACAAAAATTATTCTTTTTCATTTGGCTTGCAATACCAATCGGTAGGGCATTTAAATTACAGTCATCACATTTCAAAGGTAACGCGCTATGGATTGGGTGAAGACAGTTATGTGACGATTATTACGCCAAGTACAGCGCATTATTTGTATTTGCCGCTTCGCGTAAATTATCAAATGAAGGAGAAGCATATTTTTTCTTTGGGCTGTAATATTGGTTATTTGATGAATGTGAGTAGTAAGGTGGAAACCTACAATGAACATTTTAATTATGTAGACAATTATAAAACTTATTCTACAGGCGGTTATACCGAAGGATTTGCCATGTTTGAAACACAATTGGCTTTGGCTTACCAAGGCAAGTTGTACCGCAATTTTTGGTTGCGTTCTGAATTATATGTTGGTTTAACCGACATGAAGAACAATACCTTTTTTGGTTCCAATGTTTTTGAACGAAACAGTGGTATTAAAGTTAGTTTGATGTATCAATTATTTAAAAAGTAAGACCATGAAAAGAATCTTAACATTTCTTGTTGTCTTGATTATACTAGGCTGGGGCTGTGGGAAGAAAAAGTACCCTGAATCTTTTTCTGAAAATGCGCCTGTTTTTTATTTTAAAGCCATGATCAATTCAAAAGCTATTGAATACAATGCCGGCATTAACAATTACCGATTGTATTCATCATATCAGCAAGACACGAACAATGTTTACAATTTAGTAGCGGACTTAAAGCCAATTGATTGTTCGGTGAATTGCCCCAACAGTATTCGCATACAAGTGAACGATTATAAAGTAAGTGCGGCAGGGTCCAGTATGAAGATTGACTCCTCACTTCGTATTGGTGCATATGAGTTTTTGAGCAATACAACAGGTTCGCAATATGAAGTGAACTTTAACAGCAGCTGCAATAAAACTGCCGAGGTATATAATTGGGATTTTGGTGATGGTACCATGTCAAGTGCGGCGAATCCGGTCCATGTTTACAAACAAGATGGCAGTTACCAAGTGTGTTTACAAGTACAAACAAAAGATGGTTACGTGAGTAGTGTATGCCAAACGATTAACTTAGGTCGACAAGGGCAGTTGAATGCATTTGTGCGTGTGAATACAATACAAGGTGATACTGTGGCTTTTGACCAAGTGCGAGTAGGCGGTAAAACACCATTTACCTATGCTTGGGATTTCGGTGACGGCACTTACAGCAATGCGACAGCGCCAACACATAAGTATAGAATTTCGGGCAGTTATCCTGTGAGTTTAAAAATTAAAGATGTGGATGGTAATACAGTAAAAACAAATTACAATGTGGTAACGCAAAATGACAAATCATCATTTGCGGTGAATTACAATATGGCAATTGTGAAGCAACAAAAAAACGCAGCCATGCCTTCGAAAATATTAATTACTTACACTGATGAAAATGGTTTGTTGTATTCGAGTGTGAACCCGAATCAGCCGGGTAGCAGCAGTTTTGAAGTGTTGGAGGTAGCCAATTATGAAGCCAATGAAAACAAGCAAAGCACCAAACGTTTAAAAATAAAATTTAACTGTGTGGTTTATCACGGCAACAGCAGTATTACAATCAACAATGCGGAAGCCGTTATAGCGGTGGCATATAAATAATTTGACCCAACCAATTGATAAAAGTGAATGTATAGTATGGTAAGTAGAAACAATAACAATTAAACCCATGTTTATGAAAACAATTACTTTAAGTATTCGAATTGTGATTTTGGCCTTGTTTGTTTTGTTTGCCAAACAAAGTAAAGCACAGTGTGCTGCCAACTTCACCTGGTCGGTGAATTCAAATGGCAACGTGACTTATACAAGCACCTCAACATTGGCCAATTCAGTGACCACAGTGTATTATTGGACCTTTGGTAATGGCATCCCAACCTACACTGCCACCGGAAGTGCGGGTATGTTTCCAACGTATAATTATACAGCCAACGGAAATTACACTGTTAGTTTATTTATTTTGAGCACCACCCCATCTTGCTCAACTTCTATCGTGTACACGGTATCGGTTAATACTGTGACTTGCAGTTTGCAGGCAAATTTCAGCATTGTGCAAGGTTCAAATGGTTTGGTAAATTTTGTAAATACATCAAGTGGTACATTTACTGGAACTAGTTATTCTTGGAATTTTGGCAATGGTAATAACTCGGCAGTAATATCTCCATCAACAACTTATTCAGCCAACGGAGTGTATATCGCTACTTTAACAGCGAACAACAACTTTACTCCAAGTTGTATAAGTACTAAAACAGCGAATGTGTTTGTGAATTCTGTGTGTAATTTAATATCTGGGTATACCTATGCATTGGGTAACAATGGTTTGGTTACTTTTTCAAACACCACAACAAATGCAAGCAGTGTTAGTGCTGCCTCTTATTCGTGGAATTTTGGCAATTCGGTTGTTTCAACAGCAACTAATCCAAGTTTAACTTACACAGCCAATGGTGTTTATTCGGTTATTTTGTCTTCTTCTACAGCAACACCCGCATGCACTTCTAGTTTTTCGAATGTGATTGTGGTCAACAATGTGGGCTGCGGTTTATCAGCCAATTTTAGTTACAGCCAAGCTCCAAATGGTGTTGTTAATTTCAGCAATATAACAACTGGCACTACATCTAGTACAAGTTATACATGGAACTTTGGAGACAATTCAACATCAAATTCTACCTCACCTGCGCATACTTATTCCGCAAATGGCGCGTACATAGTGTCGTTGTCTGCGCAATTATCAACAAGTAATAATTGTGTTTCAACTTTTTCTACTCAAGTAAATGTGAGTTCATTCTGTTCTTGGGCCTCAAGTTTTACGGTCATCCCTGGAGCAGGATCCATGTATTTATTTCTTAACACTTCTACAGGTACTATCAGCAGCAATTCATATACATGGAACTTAGGGAATGGTCAAATTTATACAGGTACCGGAAATGGAGGAAACATCTTGAATTCCTTCTCAACCGGGGTTTATTCGATTTCATTATCTCTTTCTAGTCCAAGCAATTCAAATTGTATTAGCGTTAGCAACACTGTTATTGTGATAAATACCCCAACTTGTGCTCTAAATCCTTCTTTTTATAGTTCACAAGGCACGAATGGATCTTATACTTTTGTGAACACATCAGTAGGGATGGGGAACAACACAACATATACAATTAATTATGGGGATGGTTTTATTGCTAATTCATTTAATCCGCTTCACACATACACTGCGAATGGGGTTTATACAGTTTCGCTATTGGCCAGCAATAATTCAACGCCGGCTTGTATAATGTCAGCATTTCAGATTATAACTGTGAATTCGGTTTGTAGTTTAGTTGCGAATTTTAATTATAATTTAAATTCGAATGGGAACGTGGTATTTATTAATACGACAACGCCAACTGTTAGTGTAATTTCAGGAAGCTTATCTGTATTCAATACCTATACCTGGAACTTTGGCAATGGCCAAACCTCTAATTCTTTTTCCCCATCCACCAATTATTCTGCTAATGGTGTATATGTGGTTACTCTTTCGGTTTTAAACACGCAACCTCTTTGTAGTTCAACAAAAACTTTGGCCTTATCAATCACTTCTGCATCCTGTTTATTAACGGCGAGTTTTATTCCGGTCAGTTACACGAATAATGTAATGACTTTTACAAATGTCACGAGCGGCAATAATGCCAATTCAACGTATACATGGAATTTTAACAATGGCATCACATCGAATCAATTTAATCCGCCCCCACAAAGTTATACGGCGAATGGTGTGTATACCACAAGTTTAAGTGTAAACAATGGAACCGTGTGCACAAGTTCTTTTTCGCGGGTAGATACAATTTGCAGTTTTGTGCCATCGATTAGTTTTACCCAAGGCTTTAATGGTAATGTAACTTTCTCTACCAATGCGCAGGGAGCGAATTATCTCACAACTTATTGGCAGTTTATGAGTCCTAATAGCACCTATAACACCTCCTATAATACTGTTGTAACAAGAACCTTGTCGAATGGTGTATACACGCCAACTTTAATTGTTGATTATGGAGCAGGTTGTACAAAAACAGTCAACACAGTGCTAACCGTTACCGATAATCCTTGTGGATTGGCAGCTGCTTTTACGCATACAATTTCAAGCAATGGTTTGGTAAATTTTACTGATAATTCAATTGGAACAACAACTTCGAGTATTTATTATTGGAATTTTGGCGATGGTTGGTTCACAAACAACGTGAATCCAAACCACACCTATATGAATGGTGGTGTGCACTATGTCAGTTTATCGATTGTTGATACCAGTAACGGTTATTGTACGAGCAGTGCAACCATGGCATTAAATATCACCGGCATCACTTGCCAAGCCAATGCCAATTTTAGTGTGGTGCCCACCAATACCGCACAATATTGGAACGCCTATTTGGCTTACCCTTATAATATTACCGGGGCTTTATGGACTTGGGGTGATGGTAACAGCGACACCACCTTGTACGCATCACATCAATATTCAGCTGCCGCCAATTACAGTATTTGTTTAAGTGTGACGGCATCCTGCGGTTCAACGGCTACCAGTTGTTATACTTACAATATTTATAAAGGCACCGAAGGCGCCTCGAACATTATTTTCATTGATGTAATGCCGGGTCAGCCCCAATTAGAAACCGGGATTGAACAAATGACCAAGACTGAAAGCTTTAATGTTTATCCCAATCCAAATAAAGGAGAGTTTATGTTGGATATAAGCGCTCTAAATGGTCGTGGCAACAGAATGGTAATAATGGATTTGATGGGCAAAATTATTTTGGATGAAAATATAGGTACGGGCCAAAGTGAAGTGCCAATTCGCTTAAATATGGGGGAAATCCATACAGGAATGTACTTTTTGAAGGTTTTTGCGGGAGAAAATACTTATACGCGTAAATTAATCGTTCAACCTTAATGAATATCTTTGCAATCACCCAACCAAAAACAATAAAAACTGTATAGTTTAATAAGGATAAGGTCTGAATCCTTAAGTGAGGACCAAAAAACAAAAAACAAAAACATGAAAAAATTTACAAATTCTATCAAAGCACTCACGGTTCTTATTCTGTTGCTCAGTGCTAAGCTAGGTCAAGCCCAATGCGCTGCCAATTTCATTTATTCGGTGAATCCAAATGGTAACGTGACTTTTACTAGCACTTCAACTTTAGCGAACTCAGTCACCACGGTTTATTACTGGTCGTTTGGTAATGGTAGCCCTACATTTACCGGCACCGGCGCTACAGGCATGTTTCCCAATACCAATTACACTATTAACGGTACTTACACGGTTACCTTGTTTATACTAAGTATTTCGCCGTCATGTTCAACATCAATTAGTCAAACTGTTTCGGTAAATACTGTCAATACTGGCACATGTAATTTGGTGGCTAATTTCTCGGCATCGCAAGGCGCCAATGGATTGGTGAATTTCAACAATACCTCCACCGGTACCTTTACCGGCACGACTTATTCTTGGAATTTTGGTAACGGCAATACCAGCACAGCCAGTTCGCCAGCTACTACATACACTGCGAACGGCACTTATATTGCTACTTTAACAGCCAACAATAATTTTACACCAAGTTGCACAAGCACCAAAACATTGGCCATTGTTGTAAATTCATTTTGTAACTTAAATGCTGCATTTTCTGCGGTGCCGGGTAACAATGGCAGCGTGGCATTAAGCAATTTAACTACACCATCGGTTGGTGTAACTTACACGTGGAATTTTGGCAACAGCACTTCTTCTAATCAAAGTAATCCGGCCTTAAGCTACAATGCCAATGGCACATACACCATTACTTTAATGGCACAAACCTTTACCCCGGCTTGTACATCTTCGGCTTCTGCGGTAGTAACCATTACGAATGTAAGTACTTGTAACCTAAATGCGAATTTTACGACTTCTCAAACCGGCAACGGCGGAGTTTCATTTAATAATACCTCTACCGGAACTTCGAGTACCTCAACTTATGCCTGGACCTTTGGTAACGGAAACAATTCTACAGCCAATGCCCCTTCAACCACTTACACAGCTAACGGTTCGTACATTGTTACATTGGTAGCAAATAACAATACAACACCTTCTTGTACCTCAACCAAAACATTGGTGGTTAACATCAGCAACATTTGTAATTTAACCGCAAACTTTAATTACACTGTTGGTAACAATGGTCAGGTTAGTTTTGCAAACGTAACTACCAATACTGCAGTGAACACAACTTATTTATGGAATTTTGGTGACAACACAACATTTAACAACGCGAATCCGCCAACACATACTTATGCTACCGGTGTTTACAATGTGATGTTAACGGCTACCAATTTCTCTACTTTCCCAACTTGTATGGATACTGCCATGCATATTATTTACGTAACCAATACTTGTGTTGCCAATGCTAACTTCACACTATCACCAACCGGCACCCCTAAATTCTGGAATGCCATCCCTGCCAACACTGCCAACATTAGTGCTGCACAATGGTCATGGGGCGATGGTACAACCAGCAACACTTTGTTTACTTCGCACTTGTATTCAGTGGCTGCTACTTATACCATTTGTTTGAGTACGACCATTTCTTGCGGTGCTTCGGCAACATATTGCTCATCATATTACATTTACAAATCGGCTTCGGCTGACGGTAACGATATGATTGAAGTGAATGTGATCGATGCCAGTTCGGTAGGATTAAAAAACAATGCTAAAAACAACAACAGTTTTGTGGTGTATCCAAATCCAAACAATGGTATGTTCACCGTTAAAATGGACGGATTAAGTGAAGGTGCAGTAAACATTGAAGTTTACAATGTATACGGTCAATTACTTGCTGAGGTACAAGCTGAAAGCACCGGTAAAAACATGGAACAAGCCATGAACTTGCCAACCTTGAACGAAGGTGTTTACATGTTGAAAATTAGCAACAATGGCAATACCGTTATCAAGAAAATTTCTGTTCAAAAATAACCTGTTCTCTTTATGTGTTAAGAAAAGTCGTCGCGAGGCGACTTTTTTTATTTATGCCAACACTGTTTTTAAAACCTCTAAACTTTTTAACTCGTTAAAGGCCGGCAAGTGTTGTTTGTAGTAGGCCAAAAAAATATCAATTAATGCCACCCTTTGGGCATGGCTTACTTGCACTTGCAGACAATTGATTTTTAGGAATTCAGAAAATAAAACAGACTCCTCGGCGGTTAGTCCAAGTGGTGAAGCAATACTATAAGCTGTAAAACAACCTTCGCGGCAATCGAAGAATTTATTTTGATCGCTGTAATTGTTTTGCGGTTCAATGCCCAAATATTTGGTGAGTTCGGTTAAAAAATACAAATGCAGATTCACAAAATGTTGTTCTTCGTCGTTTAAATAACAGAGGCAAGTTTCAATGAATTCATACAAGTGTTCGTTGGCTTGTTGTTCTTTTAAACACTTAAGCATTAACTCATTTAAGAATTGGGCAATACTTAACTTTGTAAATGAATTTGGAATTTTATCGTACACATAATAACAGCTAGCTTCAAGCAATTGCTGCACCTCTTTGTTTTGTTTAACAATCATTTCAACCTGCAATAAGTTGAGGGCTTGAATTGCAGAGAATTTAATTTTTGCACCTGAGGATTTGCCAACGCTGCAGGCCAAGGTAAGCAGACCGTGTTGTTTGGTATATAGTTTTACAAGGAATTTTCGATCACCCAATTTAATGCTTTGTAATACGATGGCTTTGTCGGAAATGCGCATTAATTTACAATCAATATTTTGGTAAGGGCTTTTAGCTCACCGGTGGTGGTGGCGCTGTAAACAATATACACGCCTGAGCTAACGCGGTTGCCGGTAAAGTTGGTAATAGGCCACTCAATTTGTCCGCCGTTTGATTTTACTTCCCATACCATGTTACCTGCAATGTCGGTAATTTTTACAATGGAATTATCTACCAAACCTTTGATTAGTACTGTGCCGGAATAATTTGGTTTTACAGGATTGGGATAAGCGATTACATTGCTGTATTCAGCCTCACCTGCCAAGATGGTGCTTCTGAAAGATTGAATGCCTAATTCGGAGGCAATAAACACATCACCTGTTTGATTGTTGTAAGCCAATTCAATAATAGAATTTGAATACAAAGGACTGTTTTCTTTTGTGAAGTGATATAACTGTACCTGACCATCGGCGCTAAAACAGTATACGCCACCAAAGGCAGTACCCACCCATTTGTTGTTGGCTCCATCAACAACAATTGAACTAATGCTTTCGTTGGCCAATAACAATTCAACGTTACCATCTTGTACAATTTTGATTGGTTCGGCATCTATGTTTGAAGAACTAAACAAATTAGAGGGATTGTAAAACACACTGATGCCCTCGGCGGTACCGATCCAAATTTTACCGTCTAAATCTTCTGCAATGGCGCGCACATCATTTGATTGTAAATTACCATTGCCAATTCCTTTTAATAATATTTTGTAATTGTCATCCTTTACAGGTGTGCTAAAATTATTGTTTTTATAAACGGTGATGCCATTGCCCCCATCGTGTAAAGCCCACACAAAATTGTTTTTATCGACATATGTTTTATGTGTAATTTTTTCGGCACCAAAATTAAAATTAATAAAAGCACCGGTTTTGGTAATCACACTTAAATATCCTGTTTGATCGCTTTGCGCAAACCAAACATTGCCATCTTTGTCCATGCTTAATCCGGCGCAACGTGGTTCACCGGTAATTTTTTCGGGCATGCCAACGCTGCTTTTGGTATAAGCCTTAATAAGCGAATCATTTCTAAATTGCATCACACCATAATTCCATGAACAAGCCCAGTATTGGTTGCTTTTTTTGCGATCGAATAAAACACCGGTTAAATCTACGATGGCTTTACCGTTTAAATCATTTACGGCTTTATAACGCCATTCGGCATCTTTTAAAAAGTTTAATCCGTCGGTAATGTAATTCCCTGCCCCTGCACTTCCAACATTGGAGGGTGATACAGCCAATTGTCCGTTTAGCACATCAATGTTGCAAGTTCGGGCTGTTGAGGTGCCGTTGCGTTTTACTGGATTTTGTTTGAAGTAAGGAAAATAACCATAGGTTTGGTACAAACCATTTTTAGAATCTGCCATCCACAATGAGATATTGGAAGTATGGTCTTTGGTAATAAAAATATCTCTAAACGAACCGTAATTGATTTCGCCGTTAAATGAGTTCACAACATTGAAAACTTCGCCGGTTTTTACTTTAAATATTTCTACGCCTAAATCAATTGTATTCACAAACAAACTGTCGAAGGCATAAAGGTGACCGAAAGTGGATGTTTTATTGGCAAAGGCTAGGTATTTTGACCATTTGTTGTTGTATAAAGCGTAAAGGGTGTCTTTACCTTTTTTACTCAAATCGATGGATGAAGGCGAATATGCGGCAAGTAAATAACCGTTAGCGTTGATAACGCCGGCATAAGGTCCTTTTGGTAATTGAAATGTATCGAGTTGCCAAGAATTAAAGTTGAGTAGGTTTTTACTTAGGAAATTGCTTTTGTAAATACCGCTTTTGGTGGCCGCAAAAATCAGGGAATCGTTGAGGGCTACTTGGGTAATGTCAACATTGGCACCATTTACACCAATATAATAGGTTTCTTTGATTTCCATTTTATCGGTATCGAACACCACGATGCCGAAGCCGCAAGCCAAGTAGGCGTATTGTTTGTAAAAGGCGACTTCGTTGATGAGTTTTTTGCCATTCAATACTTTGAGCTTAAAATCGGCGTAATTGCGAATATTGCCGTTGATGTCAATCACATCGATATTGCAATTATCATAAATGACCAATAATTTGTTATTGTTGCGGTTGGCTCTAAGTAGGCGAATGCCAACATCGCTAAGGCCATTAATTTTGCTGAGCAGTTTGGGATTGATTTCGCTTTGATCGAAGTAAACCAAGGCATTGCCATTGGAGGCGTACATGGTACTGCCCAATTTGGCCACGGTATTGCAATTGCTCAAGCCAAGGTGGTCGCCCCAGGTGCGCGGACCGGATTGGGACCTACTTAGTAGAATAAAACAAGTGAAAATTAAAACAAGTAATTTCTTCATGTATTGGGGCTCATTGCGGCAATTATAACGCTAAAATAAGTATAATATTACATGGTCTCGACACAAAATATCGTCTTATATTTGCGATTATAAGGCTCCGTAGTTCAATGACGAGGCCAGCTCGCCATAATAAAATCAATTAAAATTGGTTTTATAATTCAACAATAAATTAAATATCTTTGACACCTTAGGCTCCGTAGTTCAATGGCGAGGCTAGCTCGCCATAATAAAATCAATTAAAATTGGTTTTATATTTCAACAATAAATTAAATATCTTTGACACCCTAGGCTCCGTAGTTCAACTGGATAGAATGGCAGATTCCGGTTCTGTTGGTTGTGGGTTCGAATCCCGCCGGAGTCACTAATTTTATGTTTAAATTATTTTTGACGACTAAATCGAAAAGAGTGATTTATATTTTGTCTATGTCCTCTATTCAAAGAGATCAAACAGATTTTATATTGGCCAAACCAACGATATAAACACCAGAATAGATCGACACAATCAAGGATTTGTAAAATCCACAAAGCCTCATTTGCCTTATACTTTAATCGGATATCTAGAGAAGAAAACTCGAGGCGAGGCAATGCTTCTTGAAAAAAAACTCAAGAATCTTAACACTGAGGATTTAAGAAAGTTTATTAGAAAGTATTTTAAGGAAGATTAAAAAGCCAATAGCTTGACTGTGCCATAGCGTGAAGAGTTCAATGGCGAGGCGTGCTCGCCACAGGTTCGAGGCGCGCTCGCCATCGGGAGTTTACCTCCCGACTGGATAGAATGGCAGATTCCGGTTCTGTTGGTTGGAGGTTCGAATCCTCTCGGGGTCACGGGTAAATGCCAAATGTGCCAGCCTTAAGGCTGGCATTTTTGTTTTTGCAGCGCAACGTCAAAAGCTTGCTTTTGAAAGTGTAGCTGCAAAAACAAAAATCTTGCGCTTGAGCGCAAGACATTTGGCATTTGCAACTCTGAGAAGAGATGATCAGCGCAGCTAATCCACTAAAGATTTTCGATTAGCACAAAGACGAATTGTTTTGCCCCTCCGGGGCAACAAATACACTGAGTGTCTTTTTTAAAACTGTTTGGTCCCTCCGGGACCATTGTAAATCAAAGGCACATGATGTTTGGCATTTACAACTCTGCAAAAAAGGGATCAGCGCAGCTAATCCATTAAAGATTTTCGGTTAGCACATAGACGAATTGTTTTGCCCCTCCGGGGCAACAAATACGATGAGTGTCTTTTTTAAAATTGTTTGGTCCCTCCGGGACCATTGTAAATCAAACAGGCAAGACATTTGGCATTTGCAACTCTGAGAAGAGATGATCAGCGCAGCTAATCCACTAAAGATTTTCGGTTAGCACATAGACGAATTGTTTTGCCCCTCCGGGGCAACAAATACGCTGAGTGTCTTTTTTAAAGCTGTTTGGTCCCTCCGGGACCATTGGTAAATTAAACGTGCAAGACATTTGGCATTTGCAACGCTGAGAAGAGATGATCAGCGTATCTAATCCACCAAAGATTTTCGAATTAGTATAAGCCAATTGTTTTGCCCCTCCGGGGCAACATAAGCGCTAAGTGTTTTTTATTACTGTTTGGTCTCTCCGGGACTACCGGTAAATCAAACTTGTCTCTGAAAAAATCATGTAGCCAATTCTAAATGCGTGAATTGTATAATAAATCATGGATAAAGTATAAGCATCTAAACATTAAGTCAATCACCTTTGTATGGCAACAATTAAAAGAAAAGATTATGAAAAATTCAACTGAATTAAACGGAAACTGGAATGAGATAGCAGGTAAGCTAAAACAAAAATTTGGCATTTTAACTGATAACGATTTGCTATTTGCTGAAGGTAAAAAGGAGGAAATGTTAGGGAAACTCCAAATTAAATTAGGCAGAACAAAAGAAGAATTGAACAAAATTATTTCTGAATTTTAATTTAAAGCTTAGGCATCACCGATTTGTCAGCTTGGCGCAACGGCATCAGGGATATGGAAATTTTCCAAGCTTCTTTTCATGACCAACGAAATGGTACACGAGCCTGTATCCCGTTAATCGGTTTTTTTATTTGTATCCATCTAAAAGCTATAGAACTTGATAACATGTAAATTCAATGAAAAATGGAATTAAACTTGTAAGTATTATCGTTGTTTGTTTACTAATTATTGTAAGCGGAACTTTTTTTGTTTTTCGCAATCAGATAAAAGCATACTTTTTTCCAAAAATCGAGCAAATTGGCGAAGTAAAAATTAAAATTGAAAACGATACTGCCTATGTCATTTCTAAATTAAAAGCAAGCAATAAATCGCTGTTTAAACTTAAAATCGACACCATTAAATACACCATTTCACTTCACAATAAAGTGTATTTAAAAAGTAGCAAATTTGTCGGATTGTCGCTCTTAGCGCGTGGAGTGGACACATTCGATTTTTCGGTAAAAATACCTTACCTCAGTATTTTAACTGATTTAAAAGCGCGTAGAAAAATAGGCGATAGCGCAGCTTATTCAATTCATTTATTCTTTCATTATTCAAGCATTTTTGGAAAAGCAGAAGTGCCAATAACCAAAGTGGGTGTGATAAAAATACCACAAGCGCCGGATTTAGAAATTGTTGAACTTCAATACAAGGGATTGCATTTAAAATCTATTCATACAAACGCTAAATTAAAAATAACCAACTATAATGCCATTGGATTATCAATGAAAGGTATCAGTTACTCGTTAAAGGTTTCAGGTCATGAACTTGTAAAAGGTGAAAACACTCAAGCGATTTTGATTCAAGCGAATGGTATGTCATACATAGAGTTGCCCATTGCGATCGATTCAAAAAACCTCATAAAGGCAGGACTCGGGCGGCTTTTGAAGCAGGAAAATAATAGCTACACCTTTACCTTGAAAGCAAATATAGAATCCATTGATTCAATGCAAAAATATTTCCATTTACAACTTAGTAAAATTGGAACAATGACCTTAAAAAAATAAATCAACATGGATGCCCATATTCGCAGCTTCTCAAAAATAGATTTTAGTTTAACTTGATCAGTAAGATTAAAACATGGGTTTAGAAATCTGATTCACCTTCATTTCGCCATTTTAAAAAATGCAAAGTGATTTCAATAATCACGAATTGAATCAAGAAGTTTTAAGAGTTTGTTTACTTAAAAAAGCCGTGTAAGTCAAATAATTTTTAGGAACAACAAAAAAAAACTACTTTAGCCTTGCATGCGTGATCAATCATTTAAGAATTGGAAAAGTTATAGCCTGTTGGTTCTTTTCCTGTGGCTGACTGTCAACTTTTTTCCGGGCTCATATAATGTGGATACCTGGAACCAGTTTTACGAAATGATTTCATGGAAGTATTCCGATTGGCATTCTCCTTTTACGGCCTTGCTGTGGCGGCCGCTGTATGTTTATTCCGACCGCTTTTTCTCCTTGTACATTTTTCAAATGGCATGGTACTTTTTATTTTTTCACTTGCTCACCAATTTGTTGTCGAAAAGATGGTTGGTTTTTTTAAGTTTTGGCATTAGTATTTTTTTGGTGTTTATTCCGCAGTATTTAATGAAAGATGTACTGATGACTTTGAGTTGGTGCAGCGCCTTAATTTTGTTATTGGGCTATGAAATTGAAAAGAAAAATGTATACCGAATTTTTGCTTTTGTGTTTATTGCCTATGGTTTATTATTGCGTCCCAATGCCTTGCCGGCCGCATGGCCATTAATATTTGTTTGGCTCGATACTTTTGTAAACATTCAACACAAACGCAAAATGAAATTGGCCATAGGATTTGTGCTTGGGATTCTGATATTTGGTTTTTATTATTTAACCTTAAGTTTATTGCATGCCCAACCTGCTTACTTCACCTATAAATACCGCTTGGCCGATGTACTTGGCATTAGCATGATGAGTGGCGAGAATTTTATGCCTGAATGTGTGACTTCATTTGTGAAGTACGACAAAAAAAAGGTGGAGAGCATGTACACCCCTGCAACAAACGACAATATTTATTTTACAGCCGACACACTCATTCCCGGTCCGAATGCACAAAGAGACGCTTGTGTGAAGGAGGCATGGATCAAAGCCATCAAGGCGCATCCATGGATTTACCTGAAAAGTAGAGCCATTGGTTATATCTATTATTTAAAAATTAAAAACCGTTTGCCTGAAGAGGTGTATTGGAATGTAACGGTATCGGTGATTCGAAATAATTACATTCCCATTGATGACCATCACACGCCACTCACTCAAAAATTGTTGCGGCTTTGGAAATTTACGGAGCGATTTTTCTTTTTTGATGCTTGGTTTTGGCTATTGCTAAATTGTATTTTGGCGGTTTTGTTTTACAGAAAATATATTGCAAGGCGTAAATACTTGATGAAAGTGAATTTGGCCTTACAGCTGAGTTGCATCATTTATCAGTTGGCACAATTTCCGGTGTATCAAATTGATTTGGATTTTAGGTTCAGTTATTTGAATGAAGTGAGTTTTTTTGTTGGGCTCTTGTTTTACCTGAACGAAATTAAAAAGTCGGACGTACAGACTGAGGCAGAAAAGTTGCCAAGTTCGGGTTTGTTTTAAATTTTAAAAATTCTAATTGTTTTAAGTTTTTAAGGGCCGTGTTTTGCGCCAGCTTAAAGGTTTACCATAAAGATTTTGTTTATATGTCATTCTACTGTTTTCATGAAAAGTCATCTGCGTGAGGGGCACGAAGGGCTTGGTTCTTTTGAAGCGATGCCTCTTTTATCGCTTCAAAAAACCGCAGCGCAGCGGAGCCCGCAGTGACCCGACCCCCAATAAGCAACACCACACAAAAATATTTATTTGCTTATTGGGGGGCACGCCCTAATATTTATACTTCTAAATAGATTACTTGAAAAAACCCCGCAGCCTTACAAACAAGGCAATGGAAAACAGGGCTTGTAATGAAAGCGCGCTCGGGCGACCAAATTGGAAGGAAAATAGGATAAAAACATTTTTTTGCCCGAATGAATTATTGTGCGGATTATACCAAATTCAATGTTATTTTTGCAGTTCTAAATAAAACATCATGAAAAAAATTATTGCACTTTTTATAATAGTGTTGAGCCTAGGCACTGTTAAGGTTAAAGCCGATGAAGGCATGTGGCTGGTTCAATTAATTGGTGACAAAACATACGCCGATATGGTGAAGCGTGGTTTGAAGCTTAGCAAAGAACAATTGTACAGCATGAACAAAAGCAGTATTAAGGATGCCATTGTTATTTTTGGCGGCGGCTGCACCGGTGAAATCGTGAGTAAAGAAGGTTTGATTTTTACCAATCACCACTGTGGCTACGATGCCATTGCCTCGTCGAGTTCTGTAGATCACAATTATTTAAAGGATGGCTTTTGGGCCAAAACTAAAAAGGAAGAAATTCCTTGTCCGGGTTTAAGCGTACAGTTTTTGGTAAAAATTGAAGATGTAACCGATGCTGTAAATGCAAAATTAAAAGACATTAAACCGGCAGATTATACTTCGAAATTACCGGGCATTTTAAATGAAATGTCAGGACCGGTTGCCGGCGAACCCAGCATGGAAAGCCGTGTGGCCAGTTTTTTTAAAGGCAATCAATTTTTAAAATTTACATACGAGCGTTTTAAAGACATCCGTATGGTGGGCGCACCACCTGAGAGTATTGGTAAATTTGGCGGCGATACTGATAATTGGGAATGGCCGCGTCATACCGGCGATTTTTCGATTTTCCGTGTTTACATGGGTGCCGATGGTAAGGCTTCAGATTACAAAGCCGACAATGTACCTTATGTACCTAAACATTTTTTACCTGTTTCTATTAAAGGGTTAAACGATGGTGATTATGCCATGATTTACGGTTATCCCGGCGGTACTAACCGTTATGAAACATCATACGGCGTAAAATTAAAAATTGACATTGAGAATCCGAGTTTGGTGAATTTGCGTGATGCACGTTTAAAATGCATGATGGCTGAAATGGTGAAAGACCCTGCCATTAAATTGCAATTGGCCAGTTCTTATGCAGGTATTGCTAACTACTGGAAGTTTTTTGATGGTGAAACAAAACAATTATTAAAGCACAATGTAATTGCGCAAAAGGAAAAAGAAGAAGCTGCATTTGTTACTTGGGCCAAAGGAAAAGCGGAGTATGATAATTTATTTACTGAGGTTGACAAAGTTGTATCGGCATGGCGCCCTTATGCCAAAGGCCGCGTGTATTTAAATGAAGGCATTATGGGTTCACCATTGATGTCGTTTGCCTCAAGTTTAAAAGCCTTGGATGCAGCTTGGAGTAATGCGAATGCAAAACCTGAAGATCTTAGTAAAGCGGTTGCCACTGCCAGTGCAAGTTTCGACCGTTTTATAAAAGGTGAAAATGTTGCATCAGATAAAAACATTTTGGCCATTGTATTAAAAATGTTCAATAAAGATATTGATGCAACACAGCAACCTTCGGCCTTTTACAACATGCTAAAAACAAATTATGGTGAATTGGATAAGGATGAAACATTCCAAAAATTTGCCAAAGAAGTATTTGAAAAAACAGCTTTGTTAAGCAAGGATAATTTTATGGCTTTGCTTTCTAAACCTGATACTGCTGCTTTGCACAAAGACTTGGCTTTTAAAACCGCTAAAATATTTGCCGATAACTTTAACAACAATTTCTCTAAATACTTTACAGAATATACCGGTAACAGCTTTGCTTTGGCGAACAAATATTTAAAAGGCGTGTTGGAAATGAAAAAAGGTCAGGCCATTTATCCTGATGCCAATTTTACCATGCGTGTTTCTTATGGCAATGTAAAATCATATGTACCGCGTGATGCAGTGAAGTACAAAGAAATTTGTACACTCAACGGTGTGATGGAAAAATACAAACCGGGCGATTATGAATTTGATATTCCTGCTAAATTATTGGATTTGATTAACAAAAAAGATTACGGTCAGTACATTGATAAAAAAGCCAATGATGTGGTGGTGTCGTTTATTACAACCAATGATATTACCGGCGGTAACTCAGGTTCACCGGTGTTAAATGCAAAAGGTGAGTTAATAGGTTTGGCTTTTGACGGTAACTACGAAGCATTGAGTCATAAAATTGCATTCGATGGTGAATTAAACCGCACTATTTGTTTGGATGTGCGTTATTTGTTGTTTGTGGTTGATAAATTAGGTGGGGCAAGTAACATCATCAACGAATTGCAATTGATGAAAATGTAATCGACCATTGCGTTGCTACCTTATAAATAAACTCTTTTTATTTCTTTTTCTGCTCTTTGTTTTTCAAGCAGGCGCACAAAGGTATGGCTTGGTTGAACAGTCGTTCGGACATTTAAAAGGCTATGTTTTGTTCGCCCCGCTTGAAACACGTGAAACGTATTTGATTAATAAATGTGGTGAAGTGGTGCATCAATGGCACAGTCATTACAAACCGGGCCAATCGGCTTACCTTCTTGCAAACGGTGATTTACTGCGTACAGCCAACGATTCAAATATGGCATTTGTAAGTGGTGGCGGAAGAATTGAATGGTATGATTGGAACAATGATTTGAAGTGGTCGTTTGTGTTATCTGATTCACTGAAGTGTTTACACCATGATATTTTTCCAATGCCCAACGGAAACATTTTGGCTTTGTTGTGGGAGAAAAAGAGCAGGGCAGAGGCCGTTGCACAAGGACGTAATCCTGAATTACTCGGCAAATATATTTGGAATGAAAAAATTATTGAGATAAAACCCAAGGGTAAAAGCGGGGCCGAGATTGTTTGGTATTGGGATGTGTGGGAAAATTTGGTGCAAGATTTTGATGCGGCCTTACCCAATTATGGCAAGATCATTGAACATCCCGATAAAATTAATTTGAATTTTGCAGCGAGTAAAAACGAAGATTGGTTGCATTTTAATGCCCTTAGCTACAATGCAAAAAACGAAGAAGTACTAATCAGCAACCGAAACTTTAGCGAGTTTTTTATTGTAAAACATAGCACAAAATCAAAATCACCCGCTACTGAAAACACCGGCATTTTGTACCGTTGGGGCAATGCCATCGCTTATATACCAAACACGCCTATTCAACCAAAATTATTTTCGCAACACAGTCCGGTTTGGATTTCAGATGGCAAAACCCACGCGCAACACATTATGGTGTTTAACAATGGTAATACACGCCCAGGCAAATTGTATTCGAGTGTAGACATTGTGTTACCTAAAAAAAAGGAAGACAATACGTATTTGATGGAGCCCGATTTACAGCCCGTGTGGCGATATTGTGATACCACCGAACAATTTTTTTATTCGAAAAATGTATCCAATGCACAAATGCTTGATAAGGGGCATGTGTTTATTTGTCAGGGGGCATCAGGACGTTTTTTCGAATTGGATGAAAAGAAGAACATTGTTTGGCAATATGTAAATCCTATGTATGCCAAAGGAACCTTGAAGCAAGGAGAAATAAATGAAACCAACAGGGTGTTTAGAGCCATGTTTTATGATGCGAAATACAAGGGCTTAAAGCATAAAAAATTGAAGGCCATTCGACGATTGGAGGCAGATCCGCAAATTGTGAATTGTATTCCCGGTAGCGAATAACACTTTTTTATAAAAGCCAATTGACCGCACAAAACAAAAATCTGACCGATTTCAAACTAAACTTTCTCATTTTTCAAGGCTATTTATTATCTTACAACATCATTTAATACCACAATACAGAATGCTAAAAGCAAATCAGTACAAATTGTTTCTTCTCATGTTGATTGGAACAAGCATGCATGCACAAGTAGATAACATGGTGGCTACCTTTAACAAGAGCATCGCGTTTGAAAAAAACAACGATTATATCGGTGCTTTGCGCAGTATGAAAGAGTTGAAAGACAGCACTTGTTACGAAGCCATATTGCGTTATGGGTGGTTAAATTACAAAGCGGGATTTAAGAAAAAATCGCTTTCATATTATAACCGCGCCATTGCATTAAAACCAAAAGCCGTGGAACCACGATTGGGGCTGTCGTTTCCGGCTTATTTGTTGGAGGCTTATGATGATTTAAAAAATAATTATTTAAAAATTATAGAATTAGATCCCAATAATAAATCGGCCAATTACAATTTGGCTTTGGTGTATTATTACAACAAAGAATACAGCAAGGCTTTGCCATATTTTTTAAAGATGGAGGAATTTTATCCCTTTGATTACGACAATGGTATTTATTTGGCATGGACCTATTTGCGATTAGAAAAGAAAGTAGAGGCTGAAAAATATTTTAAGGTTGTATTGATGTATTCGCCTTTTGATCCTTCTGCCTTGGAAGGATTAACAGCCATTGCCACAAATACGGCAGTGAATGAACAGTTAGAACTGGCATTCCAGAAAAGTTACGAAGCTTCGAGTAAGAACGATTATAAATCGGCCATTGAAGTATTAAAAGCGGTGTACGATAAAAATGAGTATTCGATTAATTTGCGTTTGGGTTGGTTGAGTTATTTGATGGGTCAACAAATGGAAGCGATGAACTACTATAAATTGGCTTGTGGCTTGGAGCCTAAATCCATTGAAGCAAAACAAGGCTGTGCTTTGGCTTTGAGTGCCATGGGGAATAAAAGTGAGGAGGCAGAATTACACAAAGGCATTTTAAGTTTAGACCCCAATAATACCATGGCCTTATATAATTTGGGTAAAATTTATTTTGAACAAAAGGATTATCAAAATGCGGCCACCCAATTTGATAGAATTTTAAATTTGTATCCATTTGATTATTCTTCGTTGTTAATGATGGGCTGGACGCATTACCAGTTGGGCAATACATCAGCTTCGCGCAGCATGTTTAACAAGGTGTTGGCACAAGCAGAAAATGATAAGTCGGCAACACTGGGATTAAATTCTCGTCCATTAGAAGAAATTAGAAACCAAGAAAAGCCAATCAAGGCGAAGTAATGAAGCCTTAGGCTTGATGGTTCGAGTAATGCAGCCTAAATTGAGCGCGGAGCATTGTATTGAGTGCTAACAAGGCACAGTCAGTTCGAGTAATGCAGCATAGCTTGATGGCTGAGCATTGTATCGAGAACTGAGCACCCCGTTTTTAAATTACAAGTGCACATACTCTTAAAGCATCAAAAAAAAAGCCGGCTCTTTTTGAACCGGCTTCTTTATTTATTTTTGAATGACTAATTTTTGTCGTGATTGACCTTGCGGCGTTTCACTCTCGATGGTGTAAACACCCGCTGCAAAATCGGCAGTGTTAATTTGTATGCTGTTAAAACCGGCAGGTAATTGGCCCGCTTTGTTTTCATATACCAATTTACCATTCATGTCGTATACACTCAATTTTACATCGCTGCTGTTGTTTAGTTGAACCGACACTTGCACAAAAGCTTGTGCAGGATTTGGCGAAACAATTAAAGCATTGGCGTTGCTGCTTTCTTTTAAACCAACAGTGCTTACAGTGGCTGCAGGCACTGATACAGTAGCAAACCATGAAGCACTTTGTAAAACATCATTGCTGATGGTATCTTGTACAAACACTACATATTCATAAACGATGTCTTTTGGTGCCAATGGATTTAAAGTATTGGTCCATACATTAAAACTCATTTGTGCCGGTGTGCTTGGATCAACAGCACCTGCGCTAAACACGTTGCTGAAAGTAGCTGTAAAAGCAACACCATCCGTTACATTTACCGGTGTGCCCCAACCGTTACCGGTCATTTTACGCATCACATGGTGGTAATCGTCTTGTGAGGTTGTACTTGCGGCATAATGGTAACTGTTTTGTAATAGCACTTGGTGAACACGCAAAGGTGAATTAGCAG
Organism: Sphingobacteriaceae bacterium; assembly: GCA_947453445.1. Lineage (GTDB taxonomy): Bacteria > Bacteroidota > Bacteroidia > B-17B0 > Aurantibacillaceae > Aurantibacillus. The sequence goes on along the minus strand of CANGGP010000012.1, from coordinate 8,206 downwards.
GGATGCTTACATAAGGAATAATGGTTGAACTGGCAATTACCGTAGTACCTACAGCAGCATTGGTTGAACCAAATGCAGAAAGTGTGGCGGTGATATCGGCATAAGCGGGATCATTTTTAGCAGCATCTAATTCAGCTTGGTCAAAATTATTCATTTCGTAAGTACCATTGGCATAACCATCGGGCGCGAAATTGATGTTATAATGTTTTACTCGGGCCAAAGCGTGGGCATTGTAACTAGGGTCGTTGCCCGGTGCCGGCCAATTTACCTGGTATTTAATGACGTTTAAAGTACCGCCAGTGTTAGGATTGTTGTTGCTCAACAAAGGATCAAAACTTTGGTTTAAGCTTGCGCAAGGATTGCAAGTAGATGAAGTCCACTCTTCTACCAAAGCATTGCGTTGTGTGCTGGTAGATGCCACGTATACGTAGCTATAAGCTGTGTCGTTATTGGTAACCACTTCGTTTATGCCATTTACTTTACTCACCCATGTTTTAACTCTATTTGTGCCAAGCGAAAAATTGCCGGCTGCCGTAAAAGCATAAGCATAAGTTTGACCATAGTTTAATCCGGGAGAACTAAAGTTGAAGGTTTGTGAATTAACGGCCCCGCCATTGATGTTATAATTTAAAACAGTATTTAATGCAGGTGAGTATCCACCCGACACAAAATCACCACTAATTAATTGTGTGCCTGCACCAACCATATAACGGTTATTGGTGTTGGTGCTTAAAACTTTACCGTCGTTGCTTGGCGGTACCGATACACGCACATTGTCTAACAACAAAATATACATGTCGTTTGAGTTATTGACAAAGGCAATGTTTACGGTTTGTCCGGCATAAGCATTTAAACTCAATCCGTGGGGGGTCCAAGTATCATTTTCAGCTGCCACAGTTAAAATGGTTGTAAAATTTGCTACGGCAGTACCAGTTGTAGATACTTTCACCAAATAACCATCAGGATAAGAGGCATCAAGTGCAATGGCTTCAAAATCTAAAAAGGCATTGGCAGGCACAGTAAAACTTGGTGTGATTAACCAATCGTTTGAAATACCGGCGCTGCTGTACCATGATGTACTAACAGCCGAGCTAGCATGTTGCGGATCAGTAGCAGTAAAATTGCGGGTTACCCAAGCATTGGTGCCAAAGTTGTATGCCGATAAGGAAGAGTTTACGGTTAAACCATCAACATTGTTTTGCATCCAACCTGCAGGCAAGCCCGGTGCCGAAGTGGCGTTAAAGTTTTCTGACCAGGTTTGAGCCTGTGTTAATGCTACTGTACACAAGGCAATAGCAAGTAATTGTTTTTTCATTTTTATTAATTTATAATTATTTTTTTATGGAAACTTTGGGTTTGTGTTTGGATGTTTAGGAAATAAATGCCCATGCTCAATTGATCTAAAGGCAATGTGATTTGGTTTGTGCTTGACACAGTTGATTGGTTCAACAGCATGATTGTTTTGCCTGAGGCATCTATTACTTGAATTTGTTGTATGGCGTCGTTTTCGTAAGCGTTTACAATGTTAACTGCGTTTGTTGCAGGATTTGGATAAATAAAAAAATGTGCATCGGTGTTTTTTGCTGCTTCAATGATACCCACATTGCTATCGTATTTTAAAGTAAGGGTTAAAGCATCGCTTGTGTTGACTTTGTTATTGAATTTAAAGCGTACCTGCGAATGACCGGCAATACTGGCCTCGTCGAATTTGGCTTCTAACAAAGTGCTTTCGCCGGGTGCCAATTCAATTGAATAACTTAACACAGAAGCCGGTAAACAATTGGTGCCAAAACAAAAATAGGCTTGTGCCACATCGTTGTTGTTCATGTTCACGGTATTTAGCAAATCTTCATATTTACGCAGTGATAAACTAAGTGTGCTTGCACTCACATTTTTTATTTCAAATTCATGGTTAATGGTTGGTCCAAAATTTTGTGTGGGATGATAAAAAATAGCGCCGTCGTTAACCTGTGCGCCGTTATTGTTATTGTCTTTTATTTGAAAAGTAGATGTTTGGGCTGAAAAAAATAGCGGCCCTAAAAACAGCAATGCAATGAGTTTATTTTTCATGACGATTAGTTTAACAAGGTACAAAATAAATTTGGTCTAATGTTTGACCTTCTTGGCAAATACGATTGCGGCGAATCGGTCAAATTTTGCGGTTAGTCAATGATTAATTTCTGAGTAAAAATGGTGTTTTCTGATGCCTTTAATTCAAGCGAATAAAGTCCGGCCGGTAAATTAGCAATGGGTAAGTTTAAAAGATCTGAAGCACTGAAATTCGCCGCCTGATTTACCAGCACTTTTCCCAGCACATCTTTAATTTGTAATTGTAATGCTTCATTTTTAAGTTCACCTGTATTTAATAAAAACAATGCGCCTTTCGCGGGATTTGGATACAGTAAAAAGGAGCGTTTGTTTGATTCGTAATTTTGAATGGCCAATACACCTGCGTAATTCATGTATATATTCAACTGTTCGCTTAGATTATTTTTATTGATGACCTGGTAACGAATTAAACTATTTCCTGGGGCACTGGCTTCAATAAAATCAATTTCGAGTGCCACACTTTGGTTGGGTAAAAAAGTAACAGTGTCGGCAAATACTTCTGCGCCGTGGCAATTCACACCAAAACAATAGGAGGCCAATGCTTTGTCGATGTTGGAAACCACATTTAATAAAATTTCAATTTTACGCACAATGACATCCTGATTGAGCGCTGTTAAATTAATGATGTCAAAATCCTTTTGAACTTTTGTGCCGGTTAAAGGTGTTTGATTAAAAGTGGCATTGTTTTGCACCAAGTAAGGTGAAAATTCACGGGTTTGAACCTTGAACACTTGAGCTGATAAGGATTGCACGAATAATAATCCGACACAGAAAATGAAAAATTTATGACAGGTAGTTTTCAAAATTATTTAGTGGTATTAACTCACGATGCGGTAATTGAAGGCATTGTTTTTTGTACCTGCCCAAACCCTGATCCAAATGGGCAAAATGGCTTCTGTTGCGCGGGCATTGCTAATGTCGCCTAGGTCCATCAAATTTTCTTTTTTCCAACCAAAAGTAATAAGCAATTCTTTTACTTTTTGCTTGGCGGTATGATCGTTTCCACACACATAATTAATGTGGTCACCACCACCAATCAGCATTGGATTCACCATGATGCCGCACCACATTGTATTAAAGGTTTTCACCACATGGGCTTGCGGAGCCGCTTTTTGAATGGCTTCACCCAATGAATACGTGTTGCTTAAACTCGGGATTAAACAAGGCGGTGAGCCCTTGGTAAAATCGAGGGGATTGGTAAGATCTATTAAAATTTTATTGCTGCAGATATCTGCTATGCTTTCTATGATTGTTACAGCATGTTCGCCGCGCGTACAATTAAAAAGTATGTCGCCAAATGCGGCTGCTTGCGCAAATGTGCCCGCGCTTGCTTTGCCTTCATGTTTTGCCACAAAAGCCGCAGCCTTGGCATTGTCTGCAGTGCGTGAGCCCATCATCACGCTGTGACCTAATTCAATTAACCTGCTGCCAATGGTATCACCCACATTGCCTGTTCCTAAAATGCCTATGTTCATGTCGATTTTTTTTGCTGTCTTTAAAGATAAGGCATTCTTCACAAAACACCATCGCTTCAGAGAATTTTAACTTTGGTCTTGAAGCGTCTTAAACACGAATAATTACACTTTATCACTTGTTTATTTGAGCAATCGAAGTCGCCAGTTTAAAAATGGTTTTTCCCAAAAGCGGTAAAACAAATAAGATAGCATCAAGGTGAAAAGCCAAAACAAGATCAAACAAAGGGCACTGTGCATTTTGTGTTGCTCCGGATTTAAATGCCCGTATTTTATCACCACCGGCATTAAGCCCCTTTGCACCAGCATAAAATTACTTAAGTACATGCTGTAAGATATTACACTAATAAATTGTATGCCTTGTGACACTTTGCCTGAAGCTGTTTGCAGGCTGCTGAGTTTGGGCAATAAGCACATCACCGCTATGGCGGTAAAACTATAATACAAGTAGTTGTGAAAAAAATGGGAGTAGTGTATCATGGCCACCGAAACAAACATGAGCATTAAACCGAAAACAAAAAATGTATTTTTAAATTGAAAGAACTGTTCTTTTTTAAAGATCAAAAACCAGGCGGCAATGACCCCATACATAATGCTGTCTAATCGCGTGATGACCTGCTTCATGATTTCTACACCAAAGGTATTGTCCGCTAAATAATCTTTTCCGGCCGCTTTGTATGTTCTGATAATTGTACCCAGCAAACAAAGTGCAAAAATCACCAAGGCCAATTGCTTTTTTTTGTCTCCACGAAATCGAAAAACCAAAAACAAAGCCACCGGTAACAAAATGTAAAACCATTCTTCAACAGCCAGACTCCAGGCTTCCCCAAAAAATAAGGGGTGTGGCCATGCAAAGCATTGGGTAAATGTATAAAATGCAATCACATTTGGCGGTAAACATTTGTGGGCGACAAAATACAACAATACTAAAACCGTTAGTACCAAGTAATAAAGTGGCAAAGTACGAAACCACCTGCGCCACCAAAAATGCATGAGTGTTTTAAAATTAAATTCGTTTTGTAAAACAATGTTGATGAGTATCTGTCCGATTAAAAAGCCGCTCAATACAAAAAACAAACCCACGCCATCCCACATTAGCCAACGGTAATACTGCACATCCAACAATTGCTTGCTGTAAATATGGCCATGCGACCACATCACAAAAATAATTGCTGCGGCGCGCAGTACATCCAGACCAAATACCCGGTCCTTATGGCCCTTATGCCAAGCTGAGGCTGTCAACACTATTTATTGGATTTAGATTTTGAAACCGAAACCTTCTTAAAAGCTAGATCTTCTTGTTTGAGCAATAGGCGTAGTTTCGGAAGGCTGGTTTTGCCAATGCCATGTAAGTTTAGAATATCTTCTTGGCTGAAAGTCGATAACTGCTTGATGTTTTGGATGCCTGCAGTTTTTAGGGCCCTGCGCGCAGGGGCGCTGAATGAGGCAAACATTTTTGCCTTGGCTTTGTTTGTTTTTTCACATTCAGGACATGATAAACAATCGCTGCTTTTATAAAATTGATGGCCTTTGCGACAGGTTTTTAAAATTTTCTTTTTGCTCGCTTTTGCGGCATCCTGGGCTTGTCGGTATTTTACCATTTTTTTAATCAGCGTCAGTGGCAATTTTTTATCAATTTCAAATTGCACGGCACCTTTTGAATTTTTATAGCCACTGATTTCTTTTTGAAAAGCCGCAATGCCGGCACCGGTGGGATAAAAACCAATGTGGTTTGCGTAGCCGGCAAAAAATACCAGAATGGTGTTTACTTTATAAGCAGGCATGCCATAACTGATTACTTCCTCTGCTTCGGGCACTGTTTTTAAAATCAATTCGCGGAGTGCTTGTAATTTGGCTTGTGTGGCAGGTGGAAATTTTGCGATGTAGGCATCCACTGCTATAGAACGTTGCTGTGTCATAGGCTTTTTTGCTGAAATGAAAGTACAAAAAAAACCTTTCTAATGAATGAAATCATTCGGCCGAAAAATCTGCATTTATTTTTTAAGCGATTTTTTGATGATGTCTTCCAAAACTTTTTGGTCGATATCGGCCAGGGAATTGATGTACAAACAACCCTTACCTGTTTTGTGTTTGCCCAATTTAGCCAATAAGCTTTGTTGGTTTTGCACTGTGCCCGGTATATACAAAGTAAGGTTTTGTTTGCGCGGCGAAAAGCCCATTAAAAACCAATCGAGTTCGCGACCGCTATCGTAAACCAAATGCTGATCACCAAAACCAATAATGGCTGTGCCCCACATTTTGGCTTTGGCCTTGGTGGCCTTTTCCATCATGCCCATAATTGTTTTGGCGTCTTTTTGTTTTTGTGCCTCGGGTATTTTTTTTATAAAATCCTCAACACTTAGCGCTGTTTTTTTGGTTTTTAATTCTGCCTTTGCCATAATGAATGATTAAAAATAACTATCATTTTGCTGATTACAAATTTGCCAATACCGGCACCTGCTTATAAAACCAGGTATAAAATTTCATCTCCTTGGTTTCATAATAGGGAAAAAAGTACAAGCCTTTTGGTTTTAGTTTATCCGTTCTTTTGGCGGCCGACATTTGTTCTTGTTTGCTGTATACGTTGTAATATGACAATGAATCGCAATGGGTTTTAAGCAGGGTGATGCCGGGCAAATTCACTGATCGCACTTTTCCTTTTTTATAATCCGGATCGTCTGCTATCCAACTGGCATCCCATTTGCCGGGATAATAAAATTCGTGGTGCAATTGTATTTTAATTTGGGAACCCTGCAATTGATAGTCGCCCCAGAAGTATCGCATGGTGTCCTGTTTTTCGTTGTTCAAATTAAAAATCACATGGCCTTTTTTGGTGAGATAAAGGGCGCCATAATAACCATCTTCAATAAATTCTTCCTTGCAATATTCATCCACTTTTGGTGTTTCACCCGATAAAAACAATTTGTTTGCTTTTAAGTAGGGCGAGGCATTGCCGCTTTGTTGGGCATTAAATGCCACGGGGATGGCAGATAATAGGGAGATAAGCCATCCGTAATAATATAGTTTCGCTTTTTTCATGTGCAGGCAATTCTATGTTTAAGGTAAATATTAAATCCTTTTTTAAACGTTAAATTCATTTAAATCCTCAAGTCATTCTATTCATCATTACCCGCAACCGCTCATGTAATTTATTGGCCTTGCTGTATTTTTCTGTCGCGGGGACTGTTTTTTTGTTTACTTTTGTGATATCAATTTGATATCATTTAAATATTAGTTATGAAAACAGAAAAAATTACCAGCCCGTTTAATGGTTACTTTGCCATCGTGTTGTTGTTGCTTAGCATTGCCATGATGGTATTTGGCCTTGCCAATAAAATGCCGGCCCTTATCATTTCTTTCCTGCCAATTTTTGTGATTTTGGCAAAAGGCCTCATGGTGGTGAGTCCGAACAGTGCCAAAGTATTATTGCTTTTTGGAAAGTACAAAGGCAGTGTAAAAGACAATGGATTGTTTTGGATTAATCCATTGTACACCCGCACCAGTTTATCTTTACGTGCCAGAAATTTTGAAAGTGAAAAAATTAAAGTGAATGATAAAATGGGAAATCCTATTTTAATCTCCGTGATTTTGGTTTGGAAAGTGCAGGACACTTTTAAATCGACTTTTGAAGTGGATAATTATGAAGATTTTATCCGCATTCAAACCGATTCGGCAGTGCGTAAATTGGCCGGTTCTTTTCCATACGATCATTTTGAAGATGAAAAAGCAACCGTGACCTTGAGTACCAATTTTGATGATGTAAACAAAGCCCTTGAGCGTGAAGTAAGCGAGCGTTTAGAAATTGCCGGCATAGATGTGGTTGAATCACGCATTGGTTATTTGGCCTATGCCCCTGAAATTGCGCACTCGATGTTGCGTCGTCAGCAAGCTTCGGCTGTTGTAGCAGCAAGACATAAAATTGTGGAAGGCGCAGTTGGTATGGTTGAGAGCGCATTAAAATTATTGGCCGATAAAGAAATAATTGAATTTGATGAAGACAGAAAAGCAGTGATGGTAAGTAATTTAATGGTGGTGCTTTGTGGTGATAGTGAAACCAAACCTGTAATCAATACCGGAACCTTAAGTCAATAAAAAAGCATGTCAGAAAAAAAAACCATTTGCCTTGCGCATCGATGCAGAGACCATGAAGGCCATTGAGAAATGGGCTGCTGACGAATTTCGCAGTGTAAACGGACAAATAGAGTGGATGCTGAACCAAAGTTTAAAAGAAAACAAAAGAATAAAACCGAAAGCACCGCAGAAAAAATAATTTCATAATTGGCACTAATTAGAACATTACGCTTAGATGACACTTCAACTGTGGAAATAAGGATGTTTCTGTATAATGCACTTGAGTGGTAATTCCAAATGTATTGGGTACAGTTGTTTTTTGAACTGCTTTGTTCATCAGCAGGAAACCTAATTCTGGACTCAAATACAGTTGACTAATGATTTTAATTTTGAAACCTAAGCCCGTAAAACAGTCGAAGCCATTTGCGGTACTTTGGTAAGTTTCGTTTGCCCCGCGAAATCCACATGTAAATGTACCATGTGATTTCACATGGCGATAGTATAAATCCAAACAGGTATACAACCAGTCTTTTTTCTTCAATAACAATGCCTGT
>CANGGP010000011.1 GCA_947453445.1 Sphingobacteriaceae bacterium | reverse complement strand
GAGCACGGCATCCATATCTGCTTTACAAAATAGTTTTTGTGCATTGGTGATGCTTGGGCTTGGAAGTGCATTCACAATAACAGTAGCCACCACACTAACGGTATTGAGACAACCGGAAGCATTTGCGGTTACAGTATATTGTGTTGTGGTGATCGGGTTAACAATCAACACCGGTGAATTGCCTGCCCCATTTGCCCAAGTGTAGGTTGAACAACCTTGGGCGATTAAGCTGGCCGTATTGCCGGCACAAATACTTGGCGTATTCACTGTTAAACTTGGAGAAGCCACCACAATGATTGCAGTTGTAACAGTATTCGCCACGCAGCCTTGTGATGAAGTACCATTGAGGGTATATATGGTGGTGACTGAAGGACTGGCCGTAAAACTAGTCACGTTGCTAATATTGTTCCATGTATAGGTATTAGCGCCACTCGCGCTGATTGTGGCAATGCCGCCGGCGCAAATACTTGCTGCGTTTACAATCAAGCTTGGACTTGGATTGATGCTCACTTGAATGGCCGCACTTGCCGTACCACAAGCATTGGTTAAATTTACCGTGTAAACACCCGAAGCCGAATGGTTCACCACCACTTGCGAATTGGTGTTGCTGCTAAACACGCCCTGCCCTGACCAAGAATAAGTAATTGGTCCCGATCCCGTGGCTTGCACCTGCAGTGATAAATTTTGACTCGAACAAATGGGTGCATTGTTTGATGTGGTGATCACACTAACAGGTGAGCAAGAATAATTTAAAGGCGACCAAGCCAAACCTCTAAAGGCGGTATTGCTGGTGCTGGCGGTAGCCAAGGTGGTGGCGGTAGAACTGGCGCCAACATCTAAAATAGCCACCAAACGATTGCCTGAACTTTCGGCAGTGGTGGCATATACCTTGGCTTGGGTGCCTGAAAAATCGACCACCACACCAAAAGCCCCCACTGCATTTATGCCTGTTGGCAGGGTATAAGACAATGACCACGACCCGGCACTTTGTACCCATTTTTGAATGCCACCTGCTGAGGAGCTGCGTGCATCTGCAATGTAACAAATGTTGCCGGCAGCATTAAAATAAAACTGTCCGGGTAAAGCACCGGTACCTGCATTGATCACTGTACTAACGGTTTGCGCAGATGTGTTGGGTGTGCCGTTGCCAACTGCGTAAACACCAATATCAGCGGGAGTACCTGAGGCCACTTGAGATGAAATGTACAGTTGGTTGTTAAATATATTTACAGCCCTTAAATTACTTTTGCTGTTTTGAACATTGCTGGCTGCCGAAGCAGAACCAAAATAAGAAGTGCCTTGGCTCGAGCTGCTTGACCACACATTCAAACTATTGGCAGCGGTGGCTGCCCGAATGTCACCAGAGGCCAAGGAACTAATTGAACAGGTGGCTGGCACTAAAACGTTTCCGTTCACATCCACCAAGGCAATGCCTCTGGGAATACTTGAAGCGGCAGTGCTGTTAAGTGTGTTGGCATTGGGCAGCGCTTGCATATAGGCACCAAACACAATATAAAAATTATCTGCCGACCGTGATATATATCCTTCGGAAACAGCGTTGCCGCGTATCACCATGGCATTGTTGCCTGTAGAGGGAATGGTCATGCTAAAAGTTGACTGGCCCATGGTGTTAAACTCACGTAACACAATTGGATTCCCTGTTCCTGCAAGGCTGCTGTTGCCGTCGCCGGCTTGCAGTACCACTAAATTGCCGGGGTTAAATTGGGCTTTACTTAGAATGAATAGGCAAAGTAGACATAAAAATAATTGCAGTTTTAAAGTTTTCATAGTTTAGGTTTTATCAACCAAAACTACTTTGCTATTTAATTTTTACACCACCTATAAAAGGAAAATAATCACATCAAGTGATTATTGTTTTATTAATTTAAACAACTTTGTTTCAGAATTTAAAGTCAGCTTCAATAAATACATTCCTTTTTCAAGTTTTGATAAATCAATTGTAGCTTTGCCATTGTTGCTAATCTCAGAAAATATTTTTTGACCATTCAAGTCGCTAATATCAATTTGAGTTGTATTTACATCAGACAATCCTGAAATGAAAATTATATCATTAAAAGGATTTGGATACACATTGATTGAGGAGTTTATATTCAAAACTTCAAGTTGAGTGCAAGCAGTAACTGAAATTACTTTTGCATCAGACCCAATACAAGTATTTGATCCGCTGAAAGCATAAGTAACTGTATATGTGCCAATATTCATTGGAGCGGGAATACCTGTTATGGTGCCATTTGAAGGAGTGCCTGTGTAGGTAACAGAAGTGCTTGCATCATCTTTGCAATATGTTAATTTTGAAAAATTCAAACTTACGGAAGGAACTGTATTTACACTTACGGTTGTAATCGCAGTATTTGAGCAAGATTGCGCTGACAAACCTATAACTGAGTATGTAGTTGTAACGGTAGGACTTACCGCAATACTTTGTGCAACAACAGCATTATTCCAAGTATATGTTGAAGCACCGTTTACAATCAGAGTAATTGTAGCACCTTTACAAATAGCAGTTGAAGTACTCAACGAAATAATAGGTGTATTATAAACAATAACCGATGTGGTTTTAGTGTTGGTACAACCATTTTGACCGCCACTTATTGTATAAATTGAAGTTACAGATGGAGATACAACGATACTTGATGAATTGCTATTATTACTCCATGTATAAGTGTTAATACCTGAAGCAGACAATGTTATACTCGATCCTGAACAAATGCTTGGTGAATTAACAACTATTGTCGGTGAGGCAATAACAGAAATAATGCTCAGAGCTTGAATAGAGCAGCCTAGTGAAGAACCAATTACTGTGTAAGATGCTGTTGAACTTGGGGTAATAACAATTGAATTAGAGGTTTGTCCTGAATTCCAAGAATAAGTACTAGCACCATTGGCAGAAATAGTGTATGTGTTGCCTGAGCAAATACTTCCTGAATTAACGCTTAATGTTGGTAATGGATTAACCAGAACTTGTGTAGTTGAAGTTTTTAAACAACCAATCGAAGACGTGCCGGTAACACTATAAACCGTGCTAACACTTGGCGAAATAACAATTGAATTACTGGTACTTGCTGTGTTCCAAGAATAGGTGTTTGCTCCTGAAACTTGTAATGTTGTATTTTGCCCCGCACAAATTGTTGAACTATTTACAGAAATTGTTGGCAGTGAATTAACAATTACTTGTGCTGTAGCCGTACCTATACAACCTGCAATGTTGGTACCGTTCACCGAGTATGTGATTGATGTAGTTGGACTCACCACTATTGAACTACCGGTACTGCTTGTATTCCAAGAGAATGTGTTCGCTCCGGAAACACTCAATGAGGCATTTGTTCCGCTACAAATGGTTGCTGCGTTAACAGTAAGCACTGGAATTGGATTTACAGTAACAAGGGTTGAGTTTGTACCTACACAACCTGCTAAAGAGGTCCCTGCCAATGTATACGTTGTAGTAACACTAGGTGTAGGATTTATTATACTTAAAGTGCTCCCATTACTCCAAGTGTACGTGCTCGCACCACTCGCCACCAATGTAGCCGTAGAGCCATTGCAAATTGTAGAAGAAATGAGACTCAAGGTAGGTGTTGGATTAACAAACACTTGTACTGTAGCATTTGTTGAACAACCCAGAGATGTACCCGTCACAGTATATATGTTTGTACTTGTCGGATTAACAACAATTGAACTTGAACTTGCATTTGTGTTCCATGAATAACTTGTTGCTCCTGAAGCAACCAAAGTTGCATTGGCGCCTGAACAAATTGTTGCGTTTGAAACAGATACGGTTGGATAACCGTTAATGAAAACAGTACCGCTGCCGGTACCCGAACAACCAGAGGCATTGGTGCCCGATACAGTGTATACTGTATTTACAGAAGGCGTAACAGCAATCGAACTTGCATTTGAAGCTGTATTCCAAGTGTAATTGATAGCCCCTGTAACCGACAATGTGGCTGAGTTACCAATACAGATGCTAGGTGAATTAACATTGAGCGACAAACTTGCACTAATTGCCACCGATGCGGTAGCGGCATTTGTACATCCAAATACACTTGATGCCAAAACTGAATAAGTTGTATTCACAGAAGGACTTATCACTATTGAATTTCCATTCGCCGAATTACTCCAAGTATAAGTTGATGCACCGCTAGCAATTAAAGTGGCCGATGAACCTGCACAGATACTTAAAGACGGTAAAGATAAATTTGGTGTTGGGTTAATGTATGCAGCGGTGGTATTGGTGCCAATACAACCCAATGTTGATGTGCCACTAATCGTATAGATGGTAGTGACAGAAGGTGATACCGAAATACCATTTGAATTAGATGAATTGCTCCATGTGTAAGTATTTGCCCCACTTACACTTAAGCTTGCTATATTTCCTGCACAAACTGTTGCATCGGTAGTTGACAATACCGGTAAAGCGTATACAGTAACAGTTGTAGAGTTTGAAGAAACACAATTGTTAAGTGAACCTGATATGGTGAAAATTGTATTTGCCGTAGGCGAAACACTTATACTACTTTGATTGCTTCCTGTGCTCCAACTATATGTACTTGCTCCTGCAGCGATTAAAGCAACCGAATTTCCTGAACAAATTGTTGCTTGATTCACTGTAATTGTCGGCAAAGCGTTTACCGTTATGGCCACATTGTTACTTGCATTACAACCTAAACTCGAACCAATAACCGAATAATTTGTTGTTGCTGAAGGCGAAACTACAATTGCATTGTTTGTTGAACTTGTATTCCATGTATAAGTTATAGCACCATTTGCAGTTAAAGTAGTTGATTGCCCTGCACAAATTGTAGCTGAATTAATTGATATGGTTGGTGTGGCGTTTACCGTGATGGTGCTTGTTGTGCTGTTGATACAACCATTTAAATCTGTTCCAGTAATAGTAAATAAACTAGTCGACAGCGGACTTGAGATCAAACTACTTCCATTTGCGCCACTACTCCATGTATATGTATTTGCACCGGAAGCGATTAAGGTAGCTGAAGTTCCTGAGCAGATGGTACTTGAATTAACCGTAATATTAGGTAAACTATTAACATTCACAGCCACTGTATTTGTGCTGATACACCCTGCTGCATCTGTACCTAATACTGAATAAACAATACTAGCCGTAGGACTAATTACAATACTATTAGAAGTAGATGCATTACTCCAAGTATAAGTATTAGCCCCACTAACTATTAATGTTGCAGAAGACCCTGCACAAACACTTGCAGAGGAAAGCGAAAGTGTTGGACCGGGATTTACAGAAAGACTAACTACCGCACTAGATGTTCCGCATGCGTTACTCATATTCAAAGTATAATCGCCTGCAACCGCACTTGTTAAATTAGGATTACTTATTGTATAACTGTTCAAGGTACCCGGACCAGACCACAAATAATTTAAGTTAGCAGTGGTTGTAGGCGTTACTGAAAAGTTAAAGGCTTGTCCTGCGCAAATTAAAGTATTGGAACTAATACTGCTAATTGATGGTGTTAAACATGGCGAAAAAGCCAATCCGCGAAAAATTGTATTCGTCGTGGCAGTAACAATAGTAGTAGCTGTTGCACCGGATCCTGTATCACTAATTTTGAAAATTCGGTTATTGCTGGCCTCGGCTGAAGTACCATAAATCATAGGCGCTGATCCTGAAAAATCTGCAACCACGCCTCGGGCACCAATGTTGGTAACGCCTGTTCCTAAAGTGTATGCTAAAGTCCAAGTACCTGAGGAATAAACCCATTTTTGAATACCGCCTGCGGCAGTTGCTCTATCATCGGCTACATAACAAATGGTTTGACTTGGATTAAAATAAAAACCATAAGAACTCGCCCCGGTTGCAGCATTTATCACTAATGAATTTGTTTGGCCTGCACTTGCAGATAAGCCACCACTCACTTGAACGATACCCAGTGCTGTTCCGGAACTGGCTGAAAAATAAAGATTATTATTAAAAATATTTACACAACGCGTGTTGGTTGTTTGTGTTGCTGTTGTTGCAGCAACTGAATTCGTTCCAAAATAACTGATGCCGGTATTTGCTCCTGAACACCAATAATTTCCTGAACCATCAGTAGCAGATGAACGTATGTTATTAGCTGTAAAAAAACTTGTGCTGGATGTTCTTGTGATTACACCATTTGCATCAATACCTACTGCAACTCTGGGAATGTATGTTGCGCTGCTGCTTGCTAAACTCAAGGTAGCTGTACCCGGGGCAATACTGTATGCGCCAAATGACAAAAGGGCGTTATTTGGCGAAAGCATTAATGCACCTTCAGAAGTTGCGGCACCACCTAAAATTAATGGATTGGTGCTAGTTGGCAATGCAAGTGAAGCCGTAAGTGATCCACCTGAATTGAATTCTTTTAAAAAAACGGGGTTACCGCTACTGGTTAGAGTGCCAACTGCATCTCCAATTTGAATTACAACAATATTTCCTGAACTAAATAGTTGGGGAAATAAATTAGTAAACGAACATATTAAGGCAATACTAAAAATAATCTTTTTCATGTTTTGTATTTAGAATTTAGAGATAACGGTTTTCTTTACGACGCAAATTTCATACTAATTCAACAACATAATGTGTTGTGCAAATTATGAATTGCTTATGCTTTGGTTAAGCGAATGTTGAATCTATTTACACTTGAAAATATTTTATTATTCGCACGTAAAAATGTTGAAGAATTTGTTTCCGCGAATTTTATATAAAAAGCAGTGGCTTTTACTCTATCACCAAGCGTTTTGAAATCGCAGCATCTTGCTTGTTGATTTTCAAAATGTATACGCCTTTTGTTATGGCATCCAAATCAATCGATATTTCATTGTCAGCATATTCCTTCTCAAATAATATTCTACCTGACAAATCTAATATGGCGACTGTATGTTTTGCGCATGCTGCAATTGTGATGTTTAATTTGTTGGTGACTGGATTTGGAAAATAATTAAATTTTATTTCTTCATTACTGTATAATTCTTTCACAGCATCTGGATTACCCAGATTGATGTTGCTTTTATACCAAATTGGAGATGTTACAATCCAATGACCATCAGCCTGTAAAATCTCTGCAAAATAAAAATATTCTATTCCTTGTTGTAAATTTAAATCGGTATAAGTGGCTGTATTATTTTGTGTTGAGGTGTAAACAATCGTTGGAAAAACTCCTCCACTTTGACTAATTCCTTTCCAAATTTTAATACTTGCAGCTTGTTCTCCATCTAAGTCATTGTGAATGACATTAAATGTTGGAACTGTTGAACCGCTCAGGATTGAACCCATCATACTGCCATTCATTGAAAAGTCAATCTTTGCATTCCAATCATCACTTGCATAAAAATGCATACTTTTCATTGCCGAAGTTAGACTTGCCCGTGTTAATGATGGTGCAATAACAACCAATCTGCCACCATTATTTCTACCAAAGGTAGTGTTGTGGTTATCGTGGTCATAACCAATGCCTAAATGGTAACCCACTGTTAATAGTTTTTTGTAATAAGTATAATAATCGCTTTGCGGATAGTCGTTGTAATTTGTGCTGGTGCTAAAAGCCACTCCATTGCGTAATGGTGTTCCAACGATGGCACTATCATAAGTTGCATTGTATGGGGCGTAAGCCAATGCTGTAGAAGGATCTCCATTTAGCGTGTAATCATCTAGGTTTGGATGGGCCAAATAACAAAATGCATTTGGATTATTTTTTATTTTTTTAAAGAGTCCGTCATAATCTGCTTTTGCATTGTAAATATCATAATTGTTACCATTTACATTTGGAACAGAAGTTTCCCAACCAATCAATTGATTAAATCCATACACAACAACATGACCATAATAATTTGAAGAAACTCCCCATTCCATACCAAACCATGCTAAAAATTTAGGGTCTTTGTTAGCACTATCTGCCATATTTAAACCTTTTTGGTAAAGCGGTAATTTAAAACCTGGATTTTTATTACTTGAATAATGGTTGTGTTCAGAGATTCCTAAAAAATCAAAATGTTGACTTAACTTTGCAAAGGTATATGCGCCAGCAGGATTTGTAACGCCTGAGCTGATGGAATCCTTACTCCCATCACTAAATCCGGTGTGTGAATGCAAATTTCCAAAATAATAATTATTGGTTTGTGACTTCACACAAAGCGAAAGAATAAGTATAAGAGTAGTAAATTTGTGTTTCATTTTTTTAGTTTAATGGTGCATACAATTCTTCATTATTTGCGAACTGGTGTTTATTTAATTTAGATATCGATTCAATGACTAATTGCTTATCTGTAATCGTTGTATTTGCCAAAAAATTCGTTCAATTTTAACTTAGCCAATTATGACTCATCAATTAACAATTAATTGAATTCAGAGAACTAATATTCTTTTTGACTTTCATCACGAAGCATTTTACCCTGTTTCCAAAGTTTTAATTCGATGCTTAAATCCTTTGCATTCTTATTACTTACTTCAGGAGAATCGAGTAATGACAAATCGGGTTTTCCGGCATTTATCCAAGCAGTATACCAAAAGCATGTTGTTTCGTAAATGGCCTGCGTCATTTGTTTTTCAACCATGCCATTTAATGCGTCGTGGTATTTTTTTGCATATGATTTTTGATGAACAGGTTGGTTGAATTTATTCTTTAATACTTTGCCTGAATCGTTTAATTCATAAATTTGATTGAGTGCTAAGGATTGTTTAAGCACTCTGTCAGCAATCAATAATGAATCAATCAATTTGTGAGATGAAAAAATAATATTCCAAATTTCGTATCTTACATTGGGGATAAATTTTATTTCTGCTAATTTGTGGATATAACTGTTTCCAAATTGCTCAGGCAATCGACTTTCCCAAAAAGAATGGATCCCCCTTTGATTGGTTTCTTGGCCATCATAATTACTAGTTGTGTGTAAAGGCATGTGTGCATCGGCGATATAATGCCCTAAATCCCCTGCTAAAAATAAGATTTCCACCTTGCGCTTCTCTTTCATAGCTGTGCTTAGCTTTTCCATCATATTTTCTAAATGCCAAGGCAATATGCCATTTTGAGTAAGGAATTTTTCGTCGTGTCTTTTTTTTGCTTCTGCCATTGTTTGCGGCAGACTATCCATGTTTCCAAAATTTTCAAGGTCAATAAAATGTCGTGGGTTTTCTGACTTGTCATTCAATGCATATTTACGCACATCCGGTACAGTTGATTCTTGGATAAGAAAATCAATGTGATTATAAAAGAACTTCTGTAATGAAGGCTCAGGGATTGCTAAAACAGAAGCATGATTAATTCGTTCGTGGCCAAAAACTCCCCATGAGATTAATGCAGGCGCCAAGGCAATTAGGGTAAGCACTATAACAACACTTTGTTTTGTTCTAATTTTCATAAGCTTAATAAGTTATTTTAATGCCAACATTAATTCTTCTTCCCAAGCCAAACCAGCCAACAGTATTTGTTGCATTATAATTGTTTGGTGTTACACCTGTAGGAAAAAAAACATCGGTCATATAAAATTTATTAAACACGTTGTTCAATGTGCCAAAAATATCTAGGTTGATGTATGTTGTGTGAATATTGTAGCCGGCATATAAATCGCATATACCATAGGCGGGTGCCTTCCAAGAACTGTATCCACGGTAATCTTTAGTTGTTGCGCCTGTTCCTTCAACTCTTAAATTAGACGGATCAAATTGTGCATACATCTTGTCAAAATAAATGTATTGTAACTTCACATAGATGTTTTTTTGTGGTTCAAATTTAATGCTGCCGCCAATCTGTCTTTGCGGTGCGTTGCCTATGGCTATTCCTTTGGCGTCGAATTCAATGGTTTGCAATTGGGTTCCATCGGCTGCATAAGCATAAGTAGTTCCTTTAGAATCCCATTTCCAATCAGCCACCATGCCAAACATTTTTAATTCAATTGATTTGATAGGCACCACGGCCAAGTCAAATTCAAGGCCTTTTAATAGCGCATCAATTCCTGTTGGATTGTAATAAATGGTTTGACCTGTTAAGGGATCTGTAAACGAAGAAATAAAGTCGGCCGGTTTATTGCCCCATTTTGTTAGATATCCGTTTAAATTAGCAGCTAAGAATTTGTATTTAATTCCATATCCAATTTCTTCCGAAACAATAATTTGATTTCTAATGTTGGTTAATTTATTTCCATTGTTATCAAAAACATTATTGAACTTAGGCACAAGATTCATATAACCCACATTCACGTATACATTGTGATTATCATTTAACTGATAATTTAATCCACCTTTGCCGGTATATCCTTTAAAATAGCTGATTACAGAAGTGTTGGTTTTGGCTTGTGGGGATGAATTGCTGTACTTTTGATAACCGTTTTGAACGGTAACAAAACTTTTCGAAAGGTTATCTTTAAAATATAGAGATCCGTCTGCATTGTTTTTAAGTGTGCCAAATTGGGGTACACCGAAGTTCGTTCCATCATAATATAATGTATCACCGTATCCTACTGCATTATGAATGATATTATTTTTACTAATCTCAATATCTTTTTTTCCAAAGTAATTGATATATTGAAATCCACTTTGGTTACCTGTTACGGTAATAAAACTTGTTAAGCGATTAAACTTATGTTCAACCTGACCAAATAAACCCAACCAAGTAATCTTGCTGTCATTGTAATAATTTATTTTATCGCCAATATTTTTCACATAAGAATATGGATCTTTGTTTCTTGGTGCCAAGTTCAAATCTTTTCCTGCCGGGGCTTCCACATAATTTCCACCTAATAAGTCATAGGGGGTTTGATAATGTGTGCCTACGTAATATCTTGCATCAAACCCACCCAAAAAATTTAAGTTAGAAGTGATTTTGTATTTTAATGTAGATAAGGTGCCAACCCATTTATGTTTATTCACCGCTGAATAAATGTAGTAACCGGCCGGACTTTGACCTGGCACAACGGTTCCCGGCTTGGTGGCTATGTTCCCATCATATAAAGTTTGTAATTGTAATTGTCCTGTTCCTGTGGCATTATAAATATCAGCAGGAAAACTATTAAGGCTGGTACCGCCGCCATTGCCAAGCGAAAGGTACAACACGTTATTAAAGGAAAGCCTTGAATTTATATTTAAAAAATAAGACAAGTTAAACAAGGGCTTGTGGAAGTAATTGATTTTTACGGGCTGACCTTTGCCATTTAAATAACCCCAATCAGGGCTATAAGTGATGCCTCTAGCGCCAATTGTGGAAGAAGTATATTTATTTGAAGCATAAACCGAATCAACATTAATGCCTTGTTGTTCGGCAAATTTTCTGTCGTGATAAGCCATGTTAATGGCGAAAGATCTTTGACCATGAGATTGTGGTGCGCCGTTAGCACTCAGAATCAATAAATTATTTTTGTTTATCTTATATGAAACCTTTGCAAAATAAGACCATGTCTTTTGCCAAGTTTGATCGATATACCCATCACCACCTGTGTAAGAACCTGCCAGGGTGAAACCAAATTTATTTTTAATTAATCCTGAATTATAGCCTATTGAAATACGTTGATAATTGGCGGTGCCCATATCATTTCGTACAACAAGCGATTTTTTTTGATCAATAGAATTGGTAAGTATATTCATTACTCCACCCACAGCAGGCAATGCTAATCTTGACGCGCCTAAACCTCTTTGTACTTGAATTTTTTGTGTCACTTCAGCCAAACCGGCCCAGTTACTCCAGAATACACGGCCATTTTCCATGTCATTGACGGGCACACCGTCTACCAAAACACCAATATAACGTTGATCAAAACCGCGAATATTTATCCTTGAATCACCTGCTCCGCCGCCCTGTTGAGTTGCATATGCACCCGGTGTAGAATTCATTAACATGGTTACATCGTTTGAACCCAACTCTCTATTAATTTGTTTGGCAAGAACATCAGAATACGCCAAGGGTGTTTCTCTCAATTTTGCCACATCAGCAACAATTTCAACTTCATTTAAATCGGTTGTGGCATTTAATAAAATGGGCTCTATTGTTTTAGCACTTCCATTTACATTTATGACTTGTGTATTAGTAGCGTAACCCAAGTAACCCACTGTGATTGTGTAATCACCATCCGCAAGCATTAAACCAAATTTTCCATTACGATCCGAAACAACTCCTTTGCCTTTATCATAACTAATATAAGCCCCAATTAATGGTTCGTTATTAGTTTGATCAATCAGACTGCCTTTTATTTCGTACTTAATTGTTTCGCTACCTGCTTGAGATTTAGCTAAGAATGTAGAAATACAAGCGATAAATAAGATAAAAATTTTGGTTTTCATGAATTTCAGTTTAGCAACAAGATGTTGTTAGATGGTAAATCAATTTTGACAATTAAGGCCAACTTGTTTTGTAAGGTTAAAGAGTAGAAATAAAAATTTATTTATTATTCCTTAATAAATTTACCTTGATAAAGATTGTTCTTTGAACGCAAATTGATATGATAAATGCCTTTAGGCATTGCACTAACATCAATGGTCGAAATGTTTTCTTCACTTGCAAATACACAATGTCCTAAGATGTCAGAAATATATACGAAGGAAACTTTCTCATCGTTGTTTAAGCTGAAATGAATCGTATGATTACTTGGATTTGGGTAAACACTTAAGCCTAAGGTTTGTGTAAATTCATTTAAACCTGTTACAGAAGGTAAAACAAAATCTGCAGTTGTTCTTGGAAGCAATTGGTAGCCAGTTGTACAACCAGACGAACTTTGTGGACCACAAAACTGTGAACCAACACCAATTATGTGAACAGTACCGGTTGGAATCGGCGTACCGGACAATAAAGTATTACTACGTACTGCAAATGTTTGACTGTTGGATGTTACAGTGTAATTTGTTGCAGTGCTAGAAAAATTACCGGTTGCATTAAAAGTACAGTTCATAATTTTGATCAATTTACCCTCTTGTGTTTCACCAAAAGTTGAAGGAGTAACAACTTCAGGAGCGAATAATTTTGCATTGGTTGAAATTAAATTAACTACCGGTGGGGAAATTTCAAACAAGTTATAAAACTCGGTTAAAGGCCCTGATATCACAACAGAATCTCCCTTATTTAAAGTTGCGCATGGACTACCATATGCGGCAATACCACCTGTATTATCTTGTATATACCTTATGATACCAAGCTCAGAGCCGTTAATTACAACTCCTCTAACTGTTACATTAGCGCCAACGCCTTGTGCTTTTGCCGCTGCAGTTGTTTGACTGAAGCTGCTAATTGATGTGGCAATCATTAAAACTGCCATTAAAGTAATTTTTTTCATTTTAAATAATTTTTTCAAGACAAAGTACTTGCTCTTAAAAGATTTCTTCTTTAACAAGGTCTTAAAATTGTGTTACTATAAAATCGCCAAAATGAAAAGACTAACATTATACCTTTTTTGGTAGAGATATGATAACATTGCGATGTGCATTCAATAACAAAATTGATAATTTAAAATAACCATAAAAAGGATTTATTGACCGTCAATGCGTGAAACTATCTCCAAAAAACGAGAAGTTCAGATACAATTTATTTTATTGAACCAACTCCAATTTTTGTATGATTTTTTGTTTGAGATTTGTTTTAAGTACGGCATTTGGTAATAAAATGGAAAAAGTTGAACCTAAATTTTCAATACTATCGCAAATGATCGTTCCCTCCAGTTTTTCGACTGCACTTTTCACAATATACAAACCTAGTCCCACGCCATCTGATTCCGCTGTTCCTCTGTAGAACATATCGAATATTTTTTCTTGGTGTTCTTCTTTTATACCAATTCCATTGTCAATGATTTGTATATGCAGACTGCCATCTTTTATCTCAATTATTTCTATTTTAATAAAACTAGATTGGCCAGCTCCTTTTGAATATTTAAGACTATTTTCAATTAAATTTCTGAAAACCGATCTAAGCAAAGCCAAGGATGAATAGAATTTATTTTGTGTTTTAATTTTAACCGATAAAATCACTTCATTAAATTTTTCGTGAGACTCAAATTCACCATAAATTGATTTAATAAGGTCTTGAAAATTAATTTCGTCAGATTTTGCATTTACACTTTTAATACTTGTTATAATACCCAAATCATCCACAATGTGGATTAGAGTAAGCCATTTTTCTTTAATTATTTTAAAATATTGAAGGCTTTGAGGATCTGATACATTTACAATGGCCAAATCAATTACCTGCATTGCGTTAATCAGCGGCATTCGAATGTCGCGCGATGTGGCATAAAATAACATCTCTAAATCGTTATTAGATTGCTTTAACATCTCCATTTGATTTACAATATGCTGTTCCATCACACTCACATTTGTGATTAAAGTGTCGACTTCATCTTGCGAATTATTAATTGGTAAAACCGTTCTTTTTGTGAAATCACTTTCAACGAACTGTACAATTTTATTTTTTAAATCAGTAACTGATTGAGATGCTTTTCTTGAAATAAATACTGCCGCTATTAGCCCAATTAAAACAAAAACAAGGGCTACCAATAGGTAAAATAATTCCATTCTAAAAATGGCAATGGCCACTTTGCTTTTTGAATCCAAAACCAATGCAGAAAGAGAATAAACAATGTTGACGGAAATTTGGTCTATTTTAAGTTTAAGTCCGCCATATTTTCTTAACCCAATATTCTTTTCATAAATAACCAAATTGGCAAATTGCTTCGAATAGTTATTTAATAAATTGAGTAACTCCTCTTTTTTTGTTAAACCAATACTGCTACTGGCGTTTATCTTTTTTTGAATTTCGCTGAGCAGTTGGGTGTGTTTATTGGCATATTCTTCTTCTTGGCGAATGATATAATCCTTTTCATGTCTTCTTAATTGCAATACATTGATGAGCCCTATTTCTACATTATGCAATTCCAACTGATGCGCAAAATGCCGCATATTGCCTTCAATTCCAAAATCCTTAAATCCGCGAATCAAGATTTTATCAATGATACTATCAATATTTTTTGTGTAGTTCGCAAAGTTAGTTTGTAGCTTCACAATTGTATCGGTCAATAAAAAATCGTTTTCCTTTTGTAAATGATTCAAAGAAATAAAAGCCTCGCCAATTTTTTTGCAAATAATTTGGTGTGATGTCAGCAAGTCACTATTTCTTGAATAGAAGTAAGTCGGATTAATTGTCTCAACTTCGAAAAACTGATGCATGGTGTTTACATCTTCCAACAACAAAACATGTATACTTTCAGTTTTATTAACAAACTCAGCTAATGCATCTCTACGGCCGACAAAATATTTAAAAGCGACGACTGAGGTTAAACAAGTAATCAATAAAAATGAGAGTAAAATACCAAGCAACTTTCCTTTTATGGTCTTCATCATATTTCGAATTGAGTGGCAAAATTAGATGGAATAGGTTGCGGTAAAGGTTATTTAAGATATTCTATGCATTAATTAAGTGCTAAGAAATAGCGACTAAACTTGAGAGCTAAGGCTGCATAAGACCAAAGTAATTGATAAGGTTTAAAAGAGAAAGATTATTCCTTCACAAACTTTAAAATGACACTTTCGCCCGATTGTTTTTCAGTTAATCTGATAAAGTATAATCCTGCGGCAAAATCGTCAACATCAATAAAATGATTGTTGTCTCTTCGGTTAAAAACCATTAATTGACCTGTTACGGAAGTAATCACTATCTCTTTTGTATCAATCGAGGGGCCGGTAATTTGTAAACTATTGTGGGTTGGATTTGGAAATACATTGAACATACTTTTTTCTAAAAGCTTTTCAGACATACCTGTTGCTTGACCGGTAACAATCGAATCTCCTTCTACCGTAAGGTTGTCGAATCGGTTATTACCGCTTGTCCCGGTATTCGGTGCTCCAAATCGAATTCTTAACATCAATTTATTTAAATTGTTAATTGTGCTAAGGTTTTTTAAATCAACAGTAATTTTCCCCCAACTGGTACCTGCAGAATCAAATAATTTTGGCAAACCTGTAGTGATAAATGTATTGCCGCTATCCAAACTATAGTCAAAGTTTTGACGGTGTTGCCCACTAGCGGTGCTTGATGCTTGTGATCCGTATTTGATAATGATGTTTTTGAAATTTTTTGTAGGGATATACATCAAAAATTGCATGCTGTCAGATGGATTTCTCATTCTCACATAAGAATTATTTGTTGTTGCAGAAAAACTCGGACAACAACCTACAACACCAATACGTTGATTGATTGTGTCGCCCAAAGTACCATTGTCCCAATATCCGGTATCTTTAAAGCAAGTATTTAATTTTACATATCTTAAATACCCTCTGGTTATTCCGGGCCTTGTATAATCGGAGTTCATTGGACTAGTGCCAAAATGAACGCCACCGGCACCGGATACAGGCAAGGTATTATTAAAATGCCAGTAATGGAGTAATCTGTTTTGCCCGTTCAACAATATAATTGAGAAAACAAGGGTAATGGTAATAAAAAATTTATTTACAGTTTTCATTATGTTTAATTTAATAAATAATAGGTATTGTTGATTCAAAGAATCATTAACTTTCTCACACAAATTCCAAATAGTGTTTTTATTTGAATAAAATAAAAACCGCTTTTTAGTTGAGGATGATCATCAAAATCAATGCGTAATCTATCTGTATTCATCAATTCATGCAGAATAACTTGTCCGCCACTGTTTTTTAACTCCATTTCTAAAATGGCTTCTTTACTTTCAATAATTAATTGATCTTCCGCCGGAATCGGATAAATGTTCACTAAATAATTATAATCATAGTTTTCCGGTTGCCCTAGTACTATCATATTTGTTTTATTTGAATTATACAACGTTGCCGTTGTATAAGAGGTTTCACAAGAAATAAAAAGTTCATTCGCATTTACACCATAAGTCACGCCTTCAGTTTGCCAATCATTCACGGCATTCCCAATTTCAATCCTGCGTTTATTGCCTGAAAAAAATAAATCACCGCTAAAATCATTTAAAAAGTACAAAAACGAATTTTTGTTAGATGCCATATAACCGATGAGTACCACTTCTTTTTTTGTACGATGATAATCGGCTCCTGTAATTTTTCCGTTTACGTTGTATGAAGTGTATGGTGAAACAGTATAACTGCCGGCTACTTTAGGCAATCGATACACACGTGTTTGAAAATCGCCCCTATCCTTGGTAAATAAATATATAGCGCCATTCATCGACAGTATTGCTTCGCAGTCATAATTATTACTGCTGTTTGAAGCATAACTGGTTTGATCGGCGTACACAAAATTAATGGCTTGCGCTGTAACACCAATTACCGCAGCTGTATTTGTCAATTGTGCCCTGTCGATTTTAAGAATTTTTAAATCGGTGCGCGTGCCATTGTTGTTGCCGCAATCAGCAATATAAATAAAGTTGCTGTCTGCCGTTATATCCTCCCAATCAATGTTTGGAAAATTTGTTACGCTTACCTTTTGAATGAGGGCACCCGAAGCTGTATCGACTTTAAAAAAATCTGCAGCATTTCCACTATCATTGTGCGTCCAAACAATGCCATTTTCATAATATAAGCCTGATGATTCACCGGCAAAGGAAAACAATGGTCCTTTGGGTGTTGCTTGCATTAATGTTACATCGTAAGTGCATGAACCGTTATTTATTGTTGCCGAGCTGCTGTAATTAATTGCCTGTGGATCAGTGCAACCTGATTGACTTATAAGTGGAATAGATTTAAAAAAAAGGAACCCTAGAATGAAAAAAGGCTTAAATGATAATAATTTTCTACACCGATTCACATATTCAATTTTGGTGCGACTAAATTAGATGGCAGTTGTATTTTATAAGTCACCAAATCTTTACCAAATTGTAATTAGTTGCCGTTTCCGGGAGCAGAAGGATTTGTGAGATTGGCATCTTCGAGTTCTTTCTGTTTTTTAAATTCCATTCTGCCGAATTTGTAAGTAAAATTGATGCCGAATGAGCGATATGGCAATAACAATAAATTAACAGTAGAAAAATTCGAACCATTTAGAGTGGTTTTTTGATTTACATATTTGTCGAATGGATTGGTGGCTGTTAGCGCAATACTTCCTTTTGAATTAAATAAAATTTTCCGAATCGCTAAATTGTAGGTGGTAAAAGTTGGTAGTACACCTTGTGCATTGATGCGTGGTGAATTAAAATTACCAAACAATTCGGCTGCCAATGTTTTGCTGAATTGAAACGAAGCCGTTACATTGATTCTATACATCCAACCATTAATACTGCCATCGCTATAGATACTTTTAATGACACGGTAAAATGTTGAAATATTTGAGCGCATACTGAACACCTTTGATACCACAATGTTTGAAGCAATTGTTAGTCCGGTGTTATACTCCGTGCCAATGTTTTCTCTGCTGCTTACTGCTACATGTTGATAAATTGAATCACCAATTAACAATTTATCATAATAACGACTGTAAGGCTGAATATCCTGGTAATTGCCTCTAAAAAAGCCGATCAAATTTAAACTACTGCCTTTCTTAAAGATATTTGAATAAGTGCATTCAATATTGTCGCTATACTCCGGCTTTAAATTTACATTTCCGGCCGTAATATTTTTTGGATCTGCCGCATTTACAAATGGATTTACATCTCTATAACTTGGCCTTGAAATGCGTCGGCTATAATTTAATTTGATGGTTTGATGCTCCTTAAATGTACGGGAAATGGCTAATGATGGCACCACTGTGTTGTATGGCGAGATGACAACGTTATCAACTTGACTGTATTTGGCATTTGTTTGGGTGTTCTCTATGCGGCATCCTGCTTTAACATCCAAAAAATTAAATAATTTAGAACTTACTGAAAGATAAGCGGCATATATTTTGCGGTCGTAAATAAAGCTGTTTGATTGCGGGAGATTCAATAAATAATCATTGTATACATTGTTGTATAAAAACACATTTGATTGGCTGGTGATGGTATTCGTTACCATTTTTAAACCTGTTTCAAAGGTCATTAACTTTTTAATCGGCTGCACATAATTGAGTGCAAGATTCATTTGATTGTCTTTACCGGGATTATTTCCCTCTGAAGCTGATAGTATTGATTTGGTTAAGATTGAATTTTGCGATTGTGAATAAGCAATCTTGTAATCTGATTGTGAAGCAGTAAATAAAACTTCAAACTCCTGCCCTTCTGTTTTAAAAGTCTTTTTATAATTTAAACTATAATCGATGCTAGTAACCGTTGACTCATTCCGTGATAATACATTCAAGTTATCGTAAGTATTTAACCCGCCACCTGCATCGAACAGTGATATTTGACGCATCATGAGTCCGTTGGTGCGATTGTGTAAATAATTATAATTGAAGGCCGCTGTGATAGTGTTTTTTGGATTAATAGCCCAATCCGCATTCAAACCACCTTGATAAGCATCACGGGTAAAATCACTTTGTCCATTTTGATGCAATAACGTACTCTCTTGTGTGGAAGCATCTGTTGATCGACGGTTTAAACTATTGTAAGTAGTGGTTAATAACTGCGCACTGCCGCTCATAAAAGCATTCACCCCAATTTTATTATTTCTGGCACTTAAATTCAATGCGCCGTTCTCTAATCTTGTACCTGCTGTGATGGCCATATTGCCGTTATAACCTTTGGCATTCGATTTTTTAAGGATAATATTGATAATGCCTCCCCCTTCAGCGTCGTATTTGGCACCCGGACTGGTAATGACTTCAATGCTTTGAATTTGGTTGGCAGGAATTGAGCGCAAAACATCGGCCACATTGTTGCCAAACATGCTTGAAGGTTTGCCGTTGATTAAAAACCGAATATTTGAATTGCCTTGTAAATCAACATTTCCATTTACATCAACAGAAATTTGTGGAATCTTTTTTAATATATCAGATGCACTGCCACCTTGGGCGGTCAAATCTTTTTCGGCATTGTACACCATTTTATCAATTTTATTTTCGATTAAAGTTTGTTCGGTGTTAACCACCACTTCATTTAATGCCGTTTGATTATTGATTAGTTTTAATAAACCAAGATTGATATGCTGGTTGGATTTGTTGATGTTGATATTCGAAATGTTAAGGTTTTTATACCCAATAAAATAAACCGACACAGTGTATTTACCATCAGGTATATTGTTCAATTTAAATGCCCCTTTGTCGTCGCTTGTAATGCCATTCACAGTTTTGCGTGTAACTTCTTCTACTAAACTTATGGAAGCATATTCAATTGGTAAACCGTTTATTGAATCGCATAGTTTTCCGGTGATGCTTCCTGAAAATTTATTATCAATTTGTTGGGCATTAAATGCTACCGGCACAAACAATAAAAAGATCATATAAAATAAAAATGTTTTGGCAAATTGCGCGTAAAGAGAGGTGGTCATTTGTGTTTATTTGATTATCGGTGAATCTGATGTTTGTATTTTTATTAGGGCTTAAATGGCCATGTGTTTTTGTTTTCCATATGTTGATAATTCCAACTTAGAACAAATTTGTGGGTATTTTCGATATAATAATAATTAATCGTTATACCTGAGGTATCACAAATTTGCTTAATAATACTAAGACCAAGTCCATTGCCTCTCGAATTTTGATCACTTTTATAAAAACGCTGAAAAAGTTTTTTCGAATCCAAAGCTTGGTTTGTTCCTGTGTTGGTAATGCTGAGTTCGCCCGGAATTAATTGAATGCGAATGCTACCGTTTAGCACATTGTGTTTGGTGGCGTTGCTCAATAAGTTATTAATGAGCGTGTCGTTAAGGTCTTTATTCATTAACACAAACGACTCTTCCATATTTGCGTTTACAACAATTTGTTCCTCCCACAATTCTTGAAACTGATTGAGTTTTTCATTGATTTTTTGCTTAAATGAAATTCTGCTTTTTTCTGCAAATTGCTGATTCCCTATTTTTGCCGACAATAACAACGACTGATTTAATTGTGAAATCCTCTTTAACGCTGTGTAAGCAGATCTTATTTTTTCTTCTTGTTTTTCACTCAAATTTTCATCTTGTATTAATAAATCAAGTTTGGAGCCAATGATTGCCAAAGGCGTTTGCAGTTCGTGGGAAGCATTTTCAGTAAATTCTTTTAATGCTACATAATCTTCGCCCGCTTTTAAAGTACTGCGTTTCAAAATTGCATTCATATAATTAAATTCTTCGGTACTTGTAATTGGAAAATCGAGGTCGTTTTGCTTGTTCAATTGAAACCGATCCATGACTTCCAAACTTTTATAAAATGGGCTCCAAAGGCGTGTTAAAACATAACGGTTAACTACAACAAGAAATAAAACAACAATTAAAAGGGTAACAATACTCAAATTAATAATATTGGCGGCCATTTGACGCATGCCTTCAATTGGTTTTTCAATCTTCACCAGATAAGTGAATTGGCCAATGTTTGTGGTATAAGATAGTTCTCTAAAATTTTGAATTTTATTTTTTTCGTGATTTGTGTGTGCGATGGTTTTATAAAGGTCATTTTGACGCAAATTTGGTGTTATTGCATAAACAATGTGATAATCATCTAAGGTAAAATTAACCGGTATTTTTTGCTCCTTTTGTGTATAATTAGATGCGCGGTCTTTTATTTCTTGCAGCGCCTCGTCTAATTCAGAGATCATTGTTCGCTTCACGAAAAAATTTAAGGCCATACTACTCATCACAAATATCACAACAATCAAAAGAATATTGATGCGGTTATATTTAGAAATGAGTTTCAAATTGTGTTGTTTAATTTAATTCGAATTTATAACCTACACCGTAAATCACTTTAATATAGTTTGGACAACCTTCTGCCATTAATTTTTTACGGAGATTTTTAATGTGCGTATAAATGAAGTCATAATTATCAAACATATCACAATTGTCTCCCCACAAGTGTTCAACAATGGTTTCTTTAGTGATCACTCGGTTTTTGTTGCCAATAAAAAACACAAGCAAATCAAATTGTTTGCGTGTAAGCTCTATTAATCCGTTTGGACCCATTAAACTGTTGTTTTGGATGTCTAATTTTAATGGCCCAACAATTACTTGATTATTACCTTCAAAAGATCTGCGACGCAACACTGCTTGAACCCTTGCGCCAAGTTCAGCCAAGTTAAATGGCTTGGTTAAATAATCATCGGCCCCAAGGTTTAAGCCGCTTACCTTGTCTTCCAAAGAATTTTTTGCAGAGATGATTAATACTGAATCTTCTTTTCTGTTAAGTTTAAGCGTTTTTAAAATGTCTAATCCGCTTCCACTTGGCAACATAATATCAAGTACAATACAATCATATTTATTGGTTGCAATTTTTTCCAAGGCTTGAACATAATCATACGCCGCATCACAATAAAAGTTTTCTACTTGCAAATATTCACAAATACTGCTCGATAATTCTCTTTCATCTTCTACAATTAATAACTTCATGACCTTAGTTTAATTAACAAAACTATAAAGCAATTCTAATTATTTTCTGATTTTTAAGCCAAGATTTGACTTTTCTTTCTTTTTAACAATAGTATTGGTTCGTTAATGTTCTTGTTAGTAAAAGTAGTTGGCAATTAATTCATGGTATACACAAAAACGCCGAATGAATTGGGTACAATGGTTTTTCCATCGGCTTCAAAATTGGCACCACTAATAAAGAAACGCGCTTTCTTTTCTTCGTACGAAATGGTTTTAAGACCCTGTTGCGTTATTAAGATTTGTTGTACAGTATACTTGTCTGCACTTTCCTGCTTGATAATTGTAGCTGAACCGCCACCATCAGATGTGACAATTAAACTTTTTCCTTTCATATAAATTAGGCCATCGGTTTTTTTACCCATTGGTATCACAGCAATTAATTTCCCACTTTTCAAATCCATGACCACCATTTTTTCACTTTCTTCACAAGCCACCATTAATCGCTCATGGCTTTTATCGATTGCCAAACCTGTTGGTGCTTTGTTTTCAAGCAAGGAAAAACGATTCACGATTTTGTTTTGTTTTGCATCTATCACAACCACTTCATTTTTGTCTTCAATGTTGTTGTAAACAAATCCTTTATCATCGCTGCAAGCAAATTCAGGCTTGCCTCCCATATCAATAACAGCAAGTACTTCATCCGTTTTGGCATCCAACACATAAGTATTATTGCTTTTGCCGCAAAACACAAAAGCCTTTTGCGAAAACTCATCAAAAAAAATGCAATCAGGCTTTATGGCGCCTTTAAGTTCAATCGTTTTCGTTTTTGTTAAACTTTTTGCATCAAAAATTACCACATTGTTATCGTTGGTATTTGCAACATACACTTTATTCTGCTTTTTGCTAAATGCAATACCATGCACATTGGCAAGTCCTGTCCATTCTGCAATTGGCTGGTCATTGCTCAAATCAATTACATGCACTCGGTCGGCGTGAGAAACATATAAGCGTTTACTGTCATTATCTACGCTCATATAATCCCATTTGCCGTTGCCGGGTAATGCAATCTTTTTTGACAATTTGAATTCTATTTTTTCTTGTGCTTGATTGTTGATACACGCCAACAAAAGGCTGCCGATTAAAAGTAATTTTTTCATGCTTAATTGATTTTGAATTATTTGGTGATGATAAATGCGTCCACTTCTTTGCCTTCAGCCGTAACTTGGCGGATGGTCAACTTATTTCCATCTACTTCAGCAATGGTTAAAGAGTGAATATTGGAAACAAATTTGTCAGTGAATTTTTGCCACGAATCAGGATCATTGTTTTGTTCTGGATTATATAAGCTTTGTCCTCCCGCCCCGGTGATTACATAAACAATGCCTTCAGGCGTTGTATCGGTTTTACCGTCAAAAGTTTTATCCAATTTCCATTTGCCATTTACCACGCGTCCCCTGGGTGTTTTGCCTTCTTTACCGCCAACCAACAAGGTTCCTTTTTTATCCGGAACAAATGTCATTGGAAATGTTCGTTGATAATTGTGTACGTGACCATTGAATACAACGTCAACTTTTCCTGCTTCAAAAATTGGTGTAAGTAAACGCATTTGTTGTTGTTCATAGTGTTCGCGTGCTGAATTAAAACCCGGATGATGAAATACAATAAAACGCCAAGCTGCATTTTTCGCTGTTGCCAAATCTCTTGCCACCCAATTATTTAATGTTGTATCAGTAAAATCAACATAAGGATTAGAATCAATAATGGTCCAATGGGCATTCCCATAATCGAAAGAATAATTGGTCATGCGCGGATAAGCATCGCCTGCGCCCTCAATAAATGGTTTTCGGTTTTCATCTGAGGCAATGAGTTTAGGCACAAACGGACCACCTTCGGCACAAAGCGGACCGTTAAGCGGCTGTTCCCAAAATAAATAATAAGCCAATGCATCCGGATATTGATTAAGATCGCGTGTATCGGTGTCATGATTTCCCGGTGCCGACACAAAAGGAACCGATCGCAACATGGCTGCGCCTGAATCACTTGTAATATCAGTATTATAAATTGGCCAGAAGTTTTTATCATATTCTGAAATTAATCCCCTTTCATAAACAATATCACCGGGCACAATTACCAAATCAGGTTTTAACTGAGCGGCCCTGTTTGCAAGCAATTTTTGCTGTAACGTGCCTGCCCCAATATCACCGAACGCCACAAATCGAAAAGCCTGTTTGTCATTTTTAGGTGCTTTGGCTTCCGCCGTAAAAACAACCTTACCGTTCTTTATCACCCTGTAGTTAAAAACTGAACCCGGAATCAAATCAGTTAATGCCGCATGATAAACACGACGTGCTTTTATTCCTTTAGCAAGTACTTTTGAGTAAGTCGTTATTTCCTTTTTTTTCCAAGTTCCCTTTTCCTCTACCTTATGCTCCAATTGCCAAGATGCAGTGGTGTCAATGCTTTGCCAAAGTAATTGCAAACTTTGTGGACTTGGATGGACACCAATTTGCAAATAAGGTTTTACAACAAAATCATCACTTGCTTTTTTGTTCTGTGCATTTAAACTACTTAAACTTAATGTAAGTGCAAGTAGGCTTATTTTAATTTTCATGTTGCTGTTTTTAATTGTTTTATATTATCTTAATTTAGTTTCTTGGCATACCGGTCCAAAAGTTTCTGCATTGATTGCACTTAAACTCACTGATTTTCCTTTTACATGAATGAGAGCAAGTACCGGGGGTTCAGTAAAGAATTGAAAAAGGCCCGACCATGGGGTTGGAAGAATTGCATAAGCTGCTGAACCACCACCACCGTTATTAATATGATAAAAAGTTCTGCTAAGTTTTAATTTAGGAAGCGTGTAATCTTTGGGATACATCGTAAAATCTGGGTTCACCTGTAGAAATGCAAAATTGTGTTCGTCGCCTGAAATAAAAGCCAGAAATTTTTTGCTCTTGTTCACACAGATATCCAAAATATCATCACGTCTTTCTAATATGCCTTTTTCTACTTTTTGACCGGCAACTTTGGCGCGTTCGTTGTTACTGCCATCATACCACATAGCGCCATTGGCATGATCACCGTTTGGAAATACCGCACTGTGTACATTCACAAAAATGTGATCAATGTTGCCATCATTTTCAAATTTCTGAATGGTTTCACTTAACCATTTTAATTGCACATCCATGATATAACCTTCGGGTGAACCGCTAACTTTTGGATCTTGTGCTTTCCAATATTCTGTGTTTAACACAATCATGGCAACATTATCGTAAGTATATGAATACACATTTTCTTTATAAGTTGGAAAATCGATGCTACTGTTGTTAGGGTCATAAACCGCGCCATCTTCGCTATCAGGTCCATTCTGAGGATGTACAAATGCCTTTGCAAAACCTGCTTCACCCGATTCTGTTGCGTAGGGAAATCGATCTATTTTAGCAGATTTTTTTAAAACTGTATCTACCTCAAAAGCATAATAGTTTACTTCATGATCACCGAATCCTAAATACACAGGCACCTTACTCCAAAAAGGTTCCAAAGCCCTTTTAAAATTTGCATATTCTAAAAGATGACCATCTTGACCCGTATTGCCACCATTTGTGATGTCGCCCATGTTTTGCATAAATACGGCCTTATTTTGTAAGGCAGCCGCCATTATGGCCCGTGTAGTTTGATAATTGGTGCCGCCAAAATCTTTTTCACCACCGCCGGTATTGGCACGATTTGCACTTGCGAAAGCGAAAGTAAATGGCGTTCTACTGCCTGCCCTTGCAGCAGTTGTAAATTTAAAATTGTCTTTGCGATCACCATAGGTGATTTGGTAAGTATATTGTGTTGAGGCTTGTAATCCACTTATTTTTATTTCATGGTGTTTGCTTGCTTGTTCATCTTCAAAACTTAGAGTACCAATTGTAATTTTTGTTTTAAGTGCTGCTTGGGTTTCAAATGATATTGTACAACCGTTTTCGTTCATTAGATTTACGAATGGACCTTCATTGATAGCGGGTAATACTTTGTAAGGACCTTTGCCGGTAAAAGCACATCTGCCTTCGTAAACAATTCGGCCTTCGTTATCCATTATTCGATAACCGATGATGCCTTGCGCTTTTTCAGCCAATTTAAAAAAATCGTTCGCTTTGGTGAAAACCGATTTTAATTCCAGTAAGGCTTTGCCATCACTTAATTTTACAGTTTTGGGTAAAAATGATACGGTCGGAAATTCAGCTTCGGCATTATAAGGACCGTAAGCTACAGAACCATTTAAGCCTGGTTTTTTTAAATCAATTTCGAGACCTGTGTCAGCGCCTTTTGCTAATGTTGAGAAATTAGAATAATTGTAGACGTCTTTTTTGCCAAGTTCTTTTAACGACTGAGCATTTTTTGAAAGTGTTAACTGACAGTCAGAATAAGAAAATTCTTTTAGTACAGATGGAATTTCAAGGTGGCTGTGGTTTTGAGAGGCAAGCGTTAAACCGTTTATTAAGAGAAAGGATAAGATTTTTGATTTCATTTTTTATAAATATGTTTTCGCTTGCAAAGTTGTAACATTAAAAGGAAATTGTACTTGTAGGGAATCGCATTTAATTAAAACACAATAATGTCGTAATGGTATATTCATTAATACAGTTTTAAATCAGAATTGATAAGTGTCTTGGACATTGAACAACAAATTTGATTGTTTTTAAAAATTTGAATGAAAATTCAATTGTATCCATTTTCGAATTTTAATACCGCGAATTCATTTAATCAAAAATGAAATAAAAAAGCAGCGCCTTTATTCATTGAATAAAAACGCTGCTTTAGAAAAAAATGAAAAATCTTAATGCTGGTTACCTTTTCCGCTCGATTGGTAAGCACCAATATCAGCACCCGGAGGTGTAATTTCAGTTGCACCAAATTTAGCATCTACTTTAATTTTATAAGATACAGCAGGTGTTCCAAATACAACACCATCAGCCAAAGGCACAAATCCTGTGAAACCTTTGTTTAAAGCCGGTGAAGTTGATTTCAAATGAAAATCCCAACCTGTAGCATAAGCCACAGTACCTAAGTTTCTGTTTTGTTTTACAGGGAAGTTAACAAATTGAGGATCGTTTTGACCAACAACCGGAGTACCGTCATAAATATCACAAGCAGCTGTTGAAGCAGTTAAACAAGTTAAATAATTTGCCGGCAACCAACCTGCGATGGCAGGAATATCAGTTGATTTAGGTACAGTTGAAAATGGCACAGGATAAATTTGATTTGCCAATTTTAATGAATCACAATAGTTATAGTTGTAACCATAATCAATGTTAGCAAAATCAGCCGCCTTTAAAGCATTACCGCTGTAAGAACCATCATAACCAACAATGCGTAAACCATAACGACAATTCACAATCAAATTATTAAATGCCTTACCACGTGATCCTTCTTCAAAATTAATTGAACCACCACGACCAGCTGATGCACGACGATAACCTGATTCAACAAAGGTATTGTTGTAAGCGTAAATTGTGGTAACTTGACCACGGCTTCCGTTGTTTGAAGGTTTTACACCATTTGTAGCAGCCCCAATCATTAAATTGTAAGCCACGTTTCCAACAGTACCCGATTTAATGTTTAAATATTCTCCACCGGTTAAACCACCTTTTTCAAAAGTGTTTCTCATCACGTGAATATGACCACCTTGAATACGGATAGGATCATCAACACCACCATAAATCCATGAATCTTCCAATACAAATAAACCATCAGGATTCACAACGTTTAACATATACGCAGGTTTACCACCGCCCGACATACCGTATACCGGTGAAGTAGCCAATGGTCCGCAACCAAATTCAACGTGTGTCCATTTAAAGATCATCATTTTGGTACTGGTATCACCTAAAATGCCGCCCCATTTACCAACGTAAGCAGGATCAGTTAATATACTTGCGCCGGCAACATCCGTTTTAGCCAAGTCTTTTACAGTAAACCAAATTGGTTTTTCTTTTGTACCCAAACACACAATCGAACCTCTAACAATAATATTATAGTTACCATCGAAATAAATTTTAGCACCTTGTTGAACCAATAATGTATCGCCTTTGTTCACAGTAACGTCGCAACCAATGTGGTATTCCAAACCTTCTTTCATGGTTCCTTTAATGGCATTACAAAGCGGTTTAGAGTTGTCAACCGGTTGACCTACCGAGAAAAGCGGTGCTGAAACGGTTACTTGCTCATCATCTGTGGTTGTAGCACTCGACTTTTTACAAGATGAAATTGCTGCTATGAATAAGGCGAAGACCCCTACGCCTATTATATAGCTGATTTTTTTTGTTTGATTTTTCATTTTTTTTGTTTTGATTTTTTAGATGATTAAAATTTATATCGCATGCCTAATAAATAGGTTTGGCCGTAAGCATCAGAAACAGTGAGTACTCTATCGCTTCTTGACTGACCCGGACTTCCTAC
This sequence comes from Sphingobacteriaceae bacterium, assembly GCA_947453445.1. Taxonomy (GTDB): domain Bacteria; phylum Bacteroidota; class Bacteroidia; order B-17B0; family Aurantibacillaceae; genus Aurantibacillus. The sequence continues at coordinate 44,937 of CANGGP010000011.1, read as the reverse complement.
AAAATAGTCAGGCAATAGTGTTCTGATTTCAACTATGGTTTTGTTGTTTAACAGATTGGTAATTTTTGTATAGATGACAAATTTTTTACCGATACTTTTTTCGGCTGAAAAATCTAATTGACTCGTTGGTCTTTGCCAATAATCTAAACCATAAAAAGCCGACACAATACTAATTCTCTCACCTGTGTACACATACGAAATTCTTGCATCTGTTCCGATTTTTGAATTTTTATAAATGAAAGATAAATTGGCAATGTGTTTTGATTGGCCTTGCAATGGTCTGGTATAATCTTTTGAACTTGGTGTGCCATTGGCTTCTACGATACGCTTAGACGTGGTGATGGAAGATTCTGTAAAAGTATAATTGCCCGAAAGTCCAAACTTTTTGTAAAACTTCGCACCTACAAATTCAAAACCATAATTAACGGCATTACCAAAATTACTTGGTTGATACACGTAAAAATTATTGCCAACCTGCGCAAAACTATATTCAATCGGATTAATGATGTTTTTATAAAATACACCTACAATTAGCTGTTCATCATTTTTTGGAAAAAACTCATAACGCAAATCGTAATTGGTCGATTTTGTATGCTTCAAATAAGGATTGCCGCTTTCAGTGTAATAATCTCCAATATTTGGGGCATTCACCAATTCAAAAAGGGCAGGACGACTAATTCCTTTAAAATAAGATAAACGGATATTGCTTAATTTGTTGAGTGCAAATTTAAAATGCACACTAGGTAAAAGATCACGATAGGTAACAGAACCCGATTTGCCTGCTAATAAGGGCGAAATAGCGGAGGTGTAGGATTGTGTTGTTTGTTCGATGCGTAAACCACCCACAACTTGTAATTTTTTTAGTATCACTATTTTAGCTTGTGCGTAATTGGCTTTGATTATTTCTTTTGCCTTGTAGTTTTTTGGATCCGTTGAATCTGCCATGGCATTGTAAGTGGGAAAGAAAATAAAATTCACATTGTCAATGCCCGAATATGCTTGTCCGGCTGAACTCGGACCAAAAGCGCTTAATTTATTTTCAGTATAAAAATTTTCCTTGTCTTTGGTTTTGTACAATCCCCCTGCCGATATTTCAATGGCAGGAATAATTTGATAAACCAAGTTATAATAAACCCCTTTGTCTTTGTCGCTGTTGTGATACCATCTGTGCGTTAAATCATTGATAAAATCACCCGGATCAGTTAATTGACCGGTGATGGAATTCCTGTCAATTTTTGTTTTTACATTCAATTCCAATTGATCAGGAATAATATTCGACGCTATTGCGTAATTTAATAATGCGTTTACTTTAAGACCCTTAAAAATGGTTTGTTCAATTTTAAATGAGGTACTGTTCACGCGTTGTCGTTGAAACATCGAACGGTTGTGGTTTGAATATTCACCATAGCTGGTGGTTCTTACTTCCTCGCGGTATCGGTGCTGTGTTTCATCCAATTGCGCAAAAATATTGTACAAATGAAATTTGGTCCTTGCATTTAAATTATAATCCAGGTTAATATGAACACCGCTCCTTCCTTGTAAAGAAGAGTAATTTCTATTTTCAATGCCATTGTTAGAAACAACATTGCCCGGATTTGGTTGCTCAGCAATTTGATAAAACAATCCATTGTGGCTACGGTACATATGCTGGTAACTTGCGGCCACCAATACGCCCAGTTTATTTTTAAAGAAACGGTTGCCGATGGTTAAGGCATAAGTGCTACTGATGGGTAATGTAACATTGTGATACTTTAAAGAATTGATTGAATAATCACTTACTTGAGAAACATAATTATTGCCATGTATTTCAGATGGCGCTTTAAAATTTAAGTTCTTGGTATTAAAGGTACTAAAAGGATGATTTGATAAGACTGAGCTGTAACCGCCCGACATACTGGCGTTTAACAAAAAAGCATTGGGTGCCGATTTCATGGCCATGTTCATCGCCCCGCCAATGGCATCGCCTTCCATATTGGGCGTTAATGCTTTTACAACTTCCAAACGTTCTAATAAATCTGCCGGAAAAATATCCATGGGAATGTATCGGTTTTTATTATCCGGACTAGGAATCTTAATGCCGTTAACGGTGGTATAATTATAGCGCTGTTCCATGCCGCGAATCACGGCGTATTGACCATCGCCATTTCCATTACGAACAATGGATACACCTGAAACCCTTTGCATCACGTTGCCAACGGCAATATCCGGCGATACTTGAATGGCTTTGGCACTTAAGGAACTGATGACGTTGTCAGAATTTTGTTCTATTTTTCTACTTTGTGCTTCTGAGCCTTCATCCGCTTTACCTGTAACCGTTATTTCGGTGAGTTGATTGAATGCTTCCACCAGTTTAAATTTAAATGAAAGGTTTTTGTCTTCCTGAACTTCCACTTGCTTTTCTAATGTGTTATACCCAATAAAAGAAACCACAATCACATATGAACCGGCCGGTACATTTTTAATTTCAAAACTTCCATCCAAATTAATGTAACTCACAAATTTGGTGTTCTTTAAATGCACTGTACCGCCAACCACAGGGTCGCCATTTAATGAATCATGCACAAAACCCTTGATGTTGGAAGCAATGGAGATTTGTGTTATAACAAAGAGAATAAGTACGAGTAGATTTTTCATTTTTTTATACTCGGCAAAATTGTAATATGAATGTTAGTTAAATAACAATGCTATGTTGCAATTGTGTTACGAATCAATTAGGGAGATGTTAGAGAATTCTGTTGAATGTAAAGTTTATGCTAATTACCTGTTACATGTATTTCCTCAAACATGAATACCGACGGGGCATTTGGGTTAATGTAAATTTTTGTTACATGCATGTTACTTTCACCCGGCACTTGTAGGCGTGTAAAATTTTCAAGACACTTTTTGGTTTTTTGATCTTCAACAATTGGTTTTTCGATGATAAAATCATGCGAATCGCCATTGATTAATAAAACAGGCTTTTTAAAATCGGCACTGAGTTCTGCCAATTTCTTTTTGATTTGAATAAATCCACTGGCCTCTTTTAGATCTTTGTTGCCCAAATACATATCGGCCTGAATCACAAACACCACGGCCTTTGCATTGTTTTCTTTGGCTTTTTTGAAGGTCTCTTCCATCCATGCCAAATTGGCTTTTTCGCGTTCAAAAAATTCTTTATTGCCATTTTTCGAAGTGGGCAAAAAATTGTTATTGCTTCCCACAATATTCATGGTAGCAAATGCCACCGAATGATAAAACCAATAATTGTTTTCAACGTAATTCACAAAATCGGGATTTTTTGATTGAGAACTAAGCGTCAATTTTTGTTTACCAAAACTATTTTGATCCTTAAAAAACATTTTTCGAAGCAACATCAATCTTTCTTCTGCGTCATAAGCGCCTGCATCTTTTTTGGTACAATCCGTCCATTCATTATCGCCCGGTGTATAAATCATGGGCTGATCAAATTGCTGATAATAGTTTAGAATTTTTGTAAATACCTCTTCGCTGCAAGGTGTGCTGCTGGCCTTAAAATCGCCAACATTTACACTAAAGGCCGGCTTTTGATCATTGATGGTTTTAATCACATTTTCAAAGCGGGCATAATCTTGCGGCAATACATAAGGCATATCGCCAAAAGCAATGATGCTAAATGCTTGGTCATTTTTGTCTTGAGAAAGTAAAACCTGTGATAAAGTTGTTAAGAAGAGAACAAGGCTTAATACCTTTAATTTCAAATTGCATTTTTTCATGATTGTTAATCGCTTAATTATATAGGCGCAAACATATCAATGCAATGTTCTTTTTATTTTAATTGGATGTTACCGAATTAATTATATTCTACCGAAAAGGTATCTCTAAACTTTACCGAGCTTTTCTTTTTTCCTTTCATGAAGCCACAATCCGGCTAAGTGAGCCACAATAAATGCCAATATCACATACATGCCAACATTGTGAACTTCTTTTAAAAATTCTTTAATGGGTTTTAATTTTGGATAATCGGAAGAAAATTTAATAAACAAGCCTGTACTGATCATTAATACCAGTGTTGCGTAAAAAACAAAATAAGTCAGTTTCACCACTAAAATGTGTTGCGCCTCTTTTATTTCAGTGCCTGCATTTTTTAAATATGATTTAGCTTGCTTAAAACGTTTCAGTAATTTAGAATCTTCCGACTGATAAAATTCCAATACAATTCTAAACAATAATAAGGCCGTTAAAGCATATCCAAAATACACATGCCAATCCCATAATTGTTTTGAATAAATTTTTGTAACAGCGCGCGCTTGTTCAGTATCAATCAGTACACCTTTCTTTTCCAAGGCGGCTATTACCGCCGGTGCATTAGCACGGCCGTTAAAAATGGTTTTCACCATTAATACAGTTAATAAAATCAATGCAATGGCCAATAAATTACTCCAATGCCAAAATGCCAATGGTTTTGAAAATTCTTTTTTTAATTCCGGTTTGCTGTTCATGCTGCAATGTTCATATTAATATTCGGCGAAAATAATAAAAGCGACCCACAAATTTTATGAAATCACCATAAATCCAAATCTAATTTTATTTGTAAGCTTTATCGATTATTTAAAGTTAAGTTAATAATTTCTTTCTGTCAATTGATTTTAAAGGCTTTTGCAGATTGTTGCATTGAAAATATTTTTATTTCAGGCAACTGCTTAACATCTCACTAACATTTGATTGCTTTTTTTTAATTGTTTCATCACTTCTACTTTACATATAGGTGATGCTGTTGCGGCACATTTGTAAAACGTTTTACATGAAGACATTTTACAAAACCATTGTTCTATCCGACATTCACCTTGGCATTAAAGCCAGCAAAGCCAAAGAAGTTACCCATTTTTTAAAACACCACAAATGCGAAACACTCATTTTAAATGGTGATATCATTGATGGATGGCAATTGCGTAAAAACGGGAAGTGGAAAAAACAACACAGCAACTTTTTTAAACTCATCATTGGTTTAACATCCAAACAAAAATGCAAAATCGTTTATATACGGGGCAATCACGATGATTTTTTAGAAGAAATCATGCCTTTTAAAATTGGTAATTTCTCCATCCGCAAATACTATATACACTATGGCTTGGAAAAAAAATATTTTGTCACGCATGGCGATATTTTTGACAACGTTACCACCAAATTAAAATGGATTGCCAAATTGGGCGATGTTGGATACACCTTTTTATTATGGCTTAATCGTCATTACAATACCTACCGCGAAAAACGAGGATTGCCCTATTATTCATTGTCGCAAGTTGTTAAAGCCAAAGTTAAATCGGCCGTGTCCTTTATTTCTGATTATGAAAGCGAATTGGTGAAAGTTGCCAAAGCCCGTAAGTGTCATGGTGTGATTTGTGGACACATCCATCAACCGGCCATTAAAAACATTGGCGGTATTGAATATTTAAATTCAGGCGATTGGGTTGAAAGTTTAACTGCTTTGGTTGAAGACCAAGCAGGGGTATGGTCGATTATACATTACACGGATTGGTTAAAATTACACGATGCCGAAAAAATTAAAAAGGAAAACAGCAAACTCGCCGAAATTATTCCTGAAGGCATCACCTTAGAAAAAAATCTATCTTAAAATGTCGAAAAAATATATTTTAGCCGTTCAAGGTGAAGGCCGCGGCCACATGACCCAAGCCATTAGCATGTACGACATGTTGATTGAGCAAGGCCATACTGTTTGTGCTGTAATATTGGGTGCAAGCGATCGCAGAAAAGCACCGGCCTTTTTTTTGGAAAAAATTAAGGCGCCCGTTATTCAACTCAAAAGTCCAAATTTTGTCACCGACAAAAAAAACAAAAGCATCAACATCCCTAAAACATTGTTATACAACTTTAGTCGATTAAAATCTTTTCGTGAAAGTTTAAAATCAATTGATGCGCTCATTAAAGAACATGAACCCGACGTGGTGATTAATTTTTTTGATCTATTAATTGGCTTGTATTACCGATTTTACAAACCCCAAGCCAAACTCATTTGTATTGCGCATCAGTACATTTATTTTCATCCCGACTTCGAATTTCCTGCCGGAAGGGCCTTGGATAAAATGGCCATTCGCTTTTACACCCATTTAACCGCTTATGGTTCATCGAAAAACTTGGGTTTGTCGTTTTACAAAATACACACCACCAGCGAGGATGTCATTATTGTTCCTCCGCTTTTGAGAAAAGAAGTATTTGCTTTAGAATCGATTAAAGAAAACTTTTATCTCGTTTACTTGGTGAACAGCGGTTATTTTGAGGATATATTGCAATGGCATTTTTTAAATCCTGAAGTAGAATTGCATTGTTTTACGGATCAGGCTGAAGAACTTATAGCCAATTACAGCTTTGATAAAAAGAAATTATTCATTCACGCCATCAACGATACTTTGTTTTTAGACATGATGAGTAAAGCCAAAGGCTTGGCCAGCACAGCAGGATTTGAAAGCGTGTGTGAAGCCATGTACCTGGGTAAACCGGTAATGATGGTGCCGGTTGAAGGACATTTTGAACAATTTTGCAATTCACGCGATGCTTACAAGGCAGGGGCAGGAATTTATTCAGATAATTTTGATTTGTCGAAACTTAGCATTTTTTCAAGTACTTTTGACGGCAATAATTCATGGTTTAAAAACTGGGTCGCCAATGCCAAACACCGTATCTACAATGAAATCATCAGCATCTAACATGCCGCGGAAAATATTATTTATTGTGAATCCAAATGCCGGAAAAAGAATTTCGGATAAAATTATTGATGCCATCAAAAAAAATTTCCCTGAACACATCAATTACCAAATTGTGATTTGGAAAGACAAACACCATTTTCAAGACATCGTCGAACTTTTTATCAACCGTGATTACACCGATGTAGTGGCTGTAGGCGGCGATGGCACCGTGAACGAAGTTGCAAAATCGCTGCTCAATACCAATATCGCTTTGGGCATCGTACCCATTGGCTCAGGCAATGGTTTGGCCAGAAGTTTGGGCTTATCGATGAAACTCGAAGAAGTAATTCAACAAATTGTAATTGGCAAAAAAACAAAAATTGATTGCGGCATGGTAAACGGCCGCGCTTTTTTCTGCACCAGCGGCATTGGTTTTGATGCACAAATAGGCCATTTGTTTGCCACTTCTGTTAAAAGAGGATTAAGCAGTTATGTAAAAATTACCTTAAAGGAATTGTTTTCTTATCGTGCTAAAAATTATACCATTAAAATTAATGGCGAAGAAATTAAACGTAAGGCTTTTTTAATTACCGTGGCCAATGCGGGCCAATATGGCAATGATTTTTACATTGCCCCTGAGGCAAAACTCAACGATGGATTGTTTCACGTGGTGATTCTCAAACCATTTAACTTTTTTAAAGTCTTCGAAATTTTTCTAAAAATTATTATGGGTAAGGCCCAAAAAAGCAAATCCATCGAAACCTATGTTAGCAAAGAACTCCAAGTGATTCGGGAGAACCCTGATAGCATCCATTTCGATGGAGAGCCGGCCTCAGAAACTGAGGTGTTAAATTACAGCAACCAAAATCAAGCATTAAATGTGATTGTTGGCGCTAATTTTAAATCTTAATTACTTTAACGAACAATCGTAAGCCGTAACATCGGTACTTACAACGTCAGCCGTGTAGGTGGTAAAAGTTTGAAATGTAAAACCCGACACAGTTGAAACAGTTGGAACCGACACTGTAGTGGTGTACGAATTGCTGCTTGTTTCTGTTCTGTTGGTGCAACCTACCATACGATACATTTCACTCTTCTTAATGTGATCATATGTTTCCTCTTGATTACCGCTGCTTGTGTTTACAACTGTAGTGGCACTGGCGGAACTTCTAGGCGTAGTAACGCGCGTGTTGGTATCAGTGGATTTACATGAACATGTTCTTGTTTTTTTACAAGCCATAAATGCAAATGCGCTAATTAAGGCTCCAAATAAGATTATTTTTTTCATCATCGCTTTATTTAATTGAACATTTTACATCAGTAATATTGGTCGAACTCGAACCGTCGGAATTGGCGCTGGTATTGGTATATTTCCGATTTCCGCAACTAAAATCAAGCGAAGACTTTTTGACTTTTTTGAATTCTGTTGTGGTTGTCGAAGGCGGACTGGTTGTTGTGTTGGTTGTCCCATTTGTGCTGGTGCTTGAATACGTGGTCGTACTTGTGCACTCGCATGTTCGGTCTTTTTTGCATGAGCCTAATGCAAAAGCCAAAACCAACAGGCTAAATAAACTTAGTTTTTTCATGTTGAATTGTTTTAATGGATTCAATCAAATATAAAAAATTTTTTTGAATAATATTAGGCATAAAAAAACCGGACAAATCATTGATTCGTCCGGTTAATTCTAAATCATTTTATTAATGTGCTACAACCATTTTTAAAGTTTGACTTGTATTGGCATTTGTTACTTTAACAAAATAAACACCATTGGCAAGCGAACTTGTGTTGATACTCATGCTTGTTGCTGATTCATCCATTTGTTTGTTTTCACGGCTAATCATTTTACCGTTTAAATCATAAACAAACACGGCAACTTGTTTTCCGGCTGCACCTGCAATATTTAATACTGCTTCGTTGTTTGTAGGATTTGGTGACAAGCTCACCGTTAAATTTTGAACATTGGCATTTTTTAAACCAACATCTTTTAATGATTTGGCTTGAATGGCAAAATCGTAAAGCGACTCATCGGCATCATTACAATTGATGGTAATTTTTGCGACACTGGTACCTGCAATGGTTGGTGCCGTGAATTTTACATCAATCGATTGAGAAGCCACACCGTTTAAATTAAATGGAGTTGTTGGTGCGTTTACGAAACTAAAATCAGATGCATTGGCACCGCTAATAGCAATACTATTAATGGTTAAAGTACCATTCCCTGTGTTTTGAATCACAAATGTTTTGGTGATGGTATTGCCAAAAATTACAGAACCAAAATCAGTATTGTTTGCGCTGCTTGCTTGGGTAGAGCCTGCAATGATAGAATTTCCGTTACCATTCAAATCAATTTCAGGTGCAACTGCTGTCGCTTTCACCGCGAAGTCATACAAACTTTCATTTAAGTCGCTGTTGTAAATGTTTAAGCTGGCATTTTTTACACCCAATAATACCGGCGAAAATTTAGCCGTAATGGTCAATGATGCACCGGCAGCGATGCTTGCAGGGAATGTTGGTGCATTTACAAAAGTAAAATCACCGGCATTGGTGCCTGTAAAATCCATACCCGAAATCACCAAAGCACCTGTACCTGTATTTTGAATCACAAAAGTTTTTGTGATGTTACCGTTTACATTCACTGAACCCATGTCGCTGTTATCACTTGTGGCAGTTACAGTATTACCCATCACAATATTTACGGCATTGCCTTGAACATTAATCTCAGGATTCGATGTAGCTGAAATAACACTGTTCAATAACATCAATTGTCCACCTTCATAAGCAGCACCAGAAATCGCATAATGTGCTTGTGATACAAATAAAAATTTACCTGCTCCCAAAATCGACTGTACATCTACAATACCCGATGTTTCTTCATCTTGGGTTAAGAAACCGCTTCCGCCGGTTAAAAATAAATTGGCATCGTGTTGCGCAATTGGGGTTAATACATCACTTGCAATATCATACGATAATACTCTTCCTACCCAAGCATTATTGCCCACATCTTCGCATAACAACATATGTCCTGAATTATCAATGGTCATGTTATCCAACATCATTTGTCCTTCGGTTCCATCTAACACTGCTGTAATGGTGCCGCCCAATTGTGGGTTGTCGATGTCATTAAAATGTAATTTCCAAACACGGCTCGGTGCATTAAAAGCATTGGTGGTGTTAAAATAAAAATCGTTCGGCTTCGAAGGATCCCAACAGCCGTCTTCAGGACGTAAAAAATTGGTCACACCCAAATTGTTACTAACGGTATTCAAACTGGCGCCTGTTGCAGTTAATAAATTCAATGCATTGCTGATGTTGATCATCGAAAAAGTGGTGTTGGCGTTTGGCACAAAAGTGCTTGTTTCATTGGCCATACCGCTCACCGCAATACTATACAATGTACCATTTGTAAATCCCGCTTTGTCGATTTCAGTACCAAAGGCTGTTTTATTACCAACATAAATATACACCTGACCCAATGGTGAACTATCGTCCATGCCAATCACAATTGTTTTATCGCTTCTGCGCGGATTGGCACAGGCATTTTCACATGAGTATTTTCCAAACAATGGCAACTCGTAAGAGGTACCGGCATTCGGTCCTGTAGCAATGTGCGCCATAATGCGGCCTTCATTACCACTTTCTTCACCATTCATAAAAATGCGCTCTTGTGTGCCTTTACCAGTTGACTTATTATAAAGGGCTGTAGTTGCAGGCAAATCAGCTGAACAAAAACGACTAAATGCTGCCAAGGTTGATGGAGTGGTAGCATTGTATGTGGTGTAGGTTGTACCTGTCCATAATTTTACATTTTGAATTAAATCCGATACACTACTAACTGCCAAAGTGTTTTTATTAATCACCCATTTCGAAACAAAGGCGCCGTTTGAACCGTGTGCTCTTGCAACGCCGCCCGGTATGGCAATTTCGTGGTTCATCAATAATGTAAAAGTACCGTCGTTATTATCATAAGCCCCTAATCCATCAGGAATACCACTCATGGTATAAGAACCAATTAGTTCAGGAGCCGTTTTAATAGAGGTAATGGTATAACCCGATGTTAATGGCAATACATAAGGTGCCACAGTGGTGCTTGGTCCCGTTACCAAGGTTTGTGCAAATAAACTGCCGCTCACGCCCACGGCAAGCATTAATTTTGTAATTGTGTTTTTCATAGCTTTGTTTAAATTTAGGATACAAAGCTAGAAGGCAGGAGGTGCCTGAAAGTTAGAGGTGTTTAATGAAATCATTAAAGAAAAAATGCGCAAGGTCGATCTAACTTAACTTGTTAATCTTGTAATAACATTCTTGAATACTTGCGTTAATTATTATGCCAATTGTTTGATGTAGTCAATAAACAATTTCAAAGCGCTTATTTTGTCTGCATCCAAAGGATAAGAGATGCGTTTGGCCAAATACACAGTTGTAGCGGCTTTATCAAGCAATGCAGGATTTAAATCATCATCGATGGCTTCGCTTAAATGTTCAACACCATGTTTTAACACGGCATTAAAATCACGCACAAATGTTTCATCAAGTGTTTCGGTGCTCACCCAGGCTGCAAATACAAAAGGCAAGCCGGTAAATTTTTGCCATTCTTCGGCCAAATCGTATTCGTATTTAAAACTGCCGTTTAATTTAAATGTTCTATCGCCAATTACCACTGCGGCTTGTGTGCCCTGAATTTCATTTTCAAAACCGGGTTTGGCATCCACAAATTGAAAATTGCTTTTCCAATAAAATTGTTTCAATACTTTGGTGAGGGTGATTGATGATTTTGATTGGTAATCCAATACCACACGCTCAATTTCATTTAAAGGCACTTCGCTGTATAGTTTTACACTGTCAACTTTACCTCTGGCCCCAATGCAATAATCACTCACAATAAAATAGCGGTCGAGTTCGGGCAATAATGCCACCGGCACCAAGGCCAAATCAACTTGTTTGTATTTTAATTTTTGGGCGCAAATGCTGGGAATATCTTCCTGCAAATCGATGGAAGCCATGATATCACTGCGTTTGAGTGCCCATTTAAAAGGCAGGGTATTGGTGTAATTTACGATGGATATTTTTATCTTTTTGTTGTTCACAGGCTGCAAAAATAAACATAATTATAAAACCAAATCTTATCTTTGAACTCTGTTATGAGTGATAATAAATACCAATTAAGAGGCGTATCGGCCGGCAAAGAAGATGTGCATGCAGCCATTTCAAAAATCGACAAGGGTTTGTTTCCCCAAGCCTTTTGTAAGGTGGTGCCCGATGTGTTAAGCGGCAGCGATGAACATTGTATGATTATGCATGCCGATGGCGCCGGCACCAAATCTTCTTTGGCCTATATGTATTGGAAAGAAACCGGCGATTTAAGCGTGTGGAAAGGCATAGCGCAAGATGCGGTGATCATGAACCTCGACGATTTGATTTGTGTGGGTGCCACTGATAACATTATTCTTTCCTCAACCATTGGCAGAAACAAACATTTAATTCCCGGTGAAGTAATTGCCGCCATTATCAACGGCACCGAAGAGGTGTTGCAAAATTTACGCGACAATGGCATTGGCATTTATTCGAGCGGTGGCGAAACAGCAGATGTGGGCGATTTGGTACGCACAATTATTGTGGATAGCACGGTGGTATGCCGACTTCCCCGTAAAAATATTATCAGTAACCACCACATTCAAGCAGGTGATGTGATTGTTGGTTTGGCTTCCGACGGCATGGCCACATACGAAAACGCATACAATGGCGGCATGGGCAGCAACGGCTTAACCAGCGCCCGCCACGATGTGTTTAACAAAGCATTGGCCGGACGTTTTCCTGAAAGTTATGACACCAATTTACCAGACAGTGTGGTGTACAGCGGGCAATTGCATTTGCTTGATAAAATTAAAGTGAGTTATAAGCACCCCAATGGGGAACAAATAAACGAACACATTGATGCCGGTAAATTGGTATTATCACCTACCCGCACCTATGCACCCATTGTGAAAAAAATGATTGACCAATACGGCGCGCATTTGCATGGCTTGGTGCATTGCAGTGGTGGTGCGCAAACCAAGGTATTGCATTTTTTGAATGAGGGTTTGCATGTAATCAAAGACAATTTATTTGATTTGCCGGTATTATTTAAAACCATACAAGAACAAAGCGGCACCGACTTTAAAGAAATGTACAAGGTGTTTAACATGGGGCATCGCATGGAAATATACGTGAATGAACAACACGCCCAAGCGCTCATCGATATTAGCCGCTCATTTAACGTGGATGCCAAAATTGTTGGCCGCGTTGAAAAAGGCAGCGGCAAACAGGTAAGCGTTAGATCGCCTTACGGGGAATTTGTTTACTCGTAAACACCAAACTGCAAATAAATAATTTATTATTCAGAGTATTTTCTGAATCTCGCTTACATTCAGTTTCAATGATGATTGGGGTCAATTCACCCATGCCTAAATCTTGTCACGTCGAGTAGCGACTGAAGGGAGAGTAGCATTGTCAGGTCGAGTAGCGACCGAAGGGAGCGTAGCATTGTCAGGTCGAGTAGCGACGTTAGGAGCGAATCGAGACCGTGTAATTCCCCAAACTCCTACTTGCACGGCCTCGATACAATGCGCCACGCACAAGGCTCTGCTGCATCACTCGGCCTGACATAAAATGTTGTCACGTCGAGTAGCGACCAAAGGAAGCGTGTCTCAGTCACGTCGAGTTGCGACCGAAGGAAGCGTATCTTAGTCACGTCGAGTAGCGACCAAAGGGAGCGTATCGAGACGTCGATACAATGCGCCACGCGCCAGCCCTACTGCATCAATCGGCCTGACAGCCCTTTTAATTTTCTTGTAAAATTTAAATTAAATGAATTTTATTCCTCAATTCACCGGCACACAAAAAATTTGATTGATGTAATCAGCCCTTGACAATTTTAGTGAAGCGACAACTCACTCCTTCACCACCTTAAAGCTTTGTTTGAAAGCTTTGTTTTGAATTTGTATGAAATAAATGCCTTGCCTTAGATTTGAAACATCCAAGGCTTCAGTTAATTCGGCATTTTCTTTTTCAATTAATACTTGTCCAAAGGCATCGCTGATGCATAAATTAAATTTTTGTTTGGTGGGATTGCTTATATTAAAGTTGATTTTGTTATTGATTGGATTTGGATAAACTGAAAATTTAAGGTCATCTTTGTTTTGTTTGTCTATACCTACTAACCAAGGGGCGCTGTATTTCATCACAACAGGATTACAATTAGCATTACCTATGCCGCCAACCGCATAAATATTTCCTGCGGTGTCTAAGCTAATTGAACTAACATTTCGATAACCGGACATAGAACTACCTGGGGAAAAACTCCATTGGCAAGGATTGTTTCCAAACATTTCAATTAAAGAATTATCAATTAATTTAAAAACATTAAAAACACCTTGCCTATAAGTGTTGCTTGTTGAAATATACGTATTTCCATTTTTATCACAACTAATAGTGTTTAATGAAAGTGTGGCAGAAGGACTGCCAAGGAGGGCTGTTTCATTCCAAATTTGGCCATTGTATTTGGCCAAAAATATGTTACCATTAATATTTGTAAAGGCACCACCAACATAAATATTACCCTTATTGTCTGATGCAATTGCATTAATAATATTATTTGCCTTTAAACTGTTGGCACCTCCTAATTCAACCCAGGAATTCCCATCCCATTTGGCAACATATTTCGATCCATTTGTATTCGTGAATGCGCCACCTACATAAATATTACCTTGTTTATCACCGCAAATGCTACTTATAAATGCATTTGCTTTAAGACTATTAAACCCACCTAGTTCACTCCAAGAGTTTCCGTCCCATTGAGCCACATAACTATTGCCAACTGTATTTGTTATATTTCCGGCTGCATATAACTTTCCAGTCGCATCAACAAAAAGAGTATATATACCGCCTCCGATAAAATCATTCCCAAGTTTGTTCCAACTTACCCCATCAAATTTTGTTACATAACTACTAATTTGTGAGTTGGCGAATATATTGGCGTTGGTAAATATATTACCGTTCATGTCGCCACAAAGGTGTTGATCTCCAACAGACAATGGATAAGGGTCAAGAACAACCCATTTATTCCCGTTCCACTTAACAGTATTGTTTGGATAGACACCTCCGGCATAAATATCATTTAGTTGGTCACAAAAAATCGAATTTATACCTGGATTAGATTGTGTTGTTGAAGAAGGCGCCGCGAATGGAAACCACTGAGCATTTAAACTCAAAATATTAAAGGAAGAAATTATAAAAAAGAATCTGGTTTTCATATAGGTGATTTAATTACAACTAAATTAAACAAAATTATCATTGGCTGTTTTTTAAAAAAGTTTTAGTCTCAATATGGTCACTAAAAGTTAAACGAATGGCATATACGCCATCGGCATAATTACTTAAATCAAAAATGCAATTGTAATTAGAAGGATGATTTATTTCCTTAATAACGTGGCCAAGCGTGTTTATTAAACTGGAGTTAGTAGCTTATAAACGCCACAGTATTGTCTATCGATGATACATCCACTTCAATGGATTTTCGAAAGCCATTAAACATTTTGCTTAGTGATCAAAAATAAAAGGAAAAGATTTTTTAAAAAAAGCCACTTCTCAATTCACCGGCACACAAGAAATTTGATTGATTTAATCAGCCCTTATCAATTTTAGCGAAGCGACAACTCACTCCTTCACCACCTTAAAGCTTTGTTTGAAATCTTTGTTTTGAATTTGTATGAAATAAATGCCTTGCGTAAGATGCGAAACATCCAAGGCTTCAGCTAAATCCGTGTTAGATTTTTCAATTAATACTTGCCCTAGTGTATTACTGACAATTAAATTGAATTTTTGAATATTGGCATCGCCTAAGTTGAAGTTGATTTTGTGATTGGTAGGGTTCGGGTAAATTGAAAATGCACTTTTCTTTATCGAATTTTCATTGATTGATACATATTGTGTATTCTTATATTTCGCAATGTAAAAATCACCATTGGTATTGATGTAATTGCCTTGAGCAACTAAATCCTGATGTTTATCAAAACATAATAGGTCAGCGTTGCCACAAGGTTTGGTAGTATTAAAATTGCAAATAGGAAAAATTATTTTAAACCAATCATTTTTATTCCACTTATGGATGTAATAATACTGATTATCGATTGAAGCTGAAGAAATATAAAAATTGCCTGTTGAATCTACTGCAATACCATCAATGCAGGGATTAATGTCTAGTTTATTACTAGGGTCTAAATCATTCCATTTGAAGCCATCCCATTGAGCAATATAAAAACCATTCACTTGAGTATTGGATACACTGCATCCTTTTGCTACTGTAAATATGTTATCTTTATTGTCAATGCAGATATTCGTAATTGGATATTGTGTGCTTAAGTGATTTGAACCAAACTGCTCCATCCAAACACTTCCATTCCATTTTACCAAAGTATAACCCTGTGTGTTTTTAAAACAACCACCTGCATAAAGATTCCCCTGTGAATCGCACTTTATGTCAAGTATTTCAAAATTAACATTGGATGGTTTCTTCGATTGGTAAAGTATTGTCAAATTTGAATTATCCCATTTATAAAGTGTCTGAATTAAAGTATCGGTAACACTATGTGTATAAGGTGTTTTAAATTTTGTGATAACAAAATATAAGTGACCATTGTTATCTATACAATGTTGCATGTCTACAAGCGGAAGATAACCATCAGAACCATATGTTGACCAATTAAACGAAATTATTTCAGTCCAATTTAAACCGTCCCACTTAACTAATCCTAGTCGGGAATTCGGTGTGTAATTATCAATTAAACAAGTGGTATAAATTGAACCTTGATTATCAGGAAATACACACAGGAACTGTTCGTATTTCTGACTCGTCCAGCTATTAGCAACCTCACTCCAGGCAATGCCATCCCATTTTGCAAGGTAATTCTTGCTTTGTTGAACAGTTGATGATAATAATGCATAAACATTCCCTTGCTTATCTGAAGTGCCACCACCTATTTGACGAAAAGGCTGATTAATATTAGGTGTGCTGTTTAATGCCGTCCATTGGGCTTTACCATCAGAAACGATTAAACATATGAAGAGTGCATAGTAAATATGAAATAATAACTTCCGGTGTTTCAATTCAAGCATTATGCACTTCATTTAGAATTATTGATTATCAATTTTTTTAACACCATAGTAGAGCTAAATTTTATTTGAACTGTATACAATCCATTTGAGAACTGGCATAAAACAAAATTAGTTCTTTTTTCAATCCCTCCTCCATCAATGGCATTTTTGAAAGCAATTCATCAATTTACTTAGAAATTTAAAAAAATAGGAATGAATTTTTTCAAAAAGCCACTTCTCAATTCACCGGCACACAAGAAATTTGATTGCCATAACTCAAAATCAAATAAATTTTATTGTCGTTGAATAAATTTAAAATCAATGGCAAACCCGAAGATTTGATGTTTTTTAAATTTTGGTTTTTAAGTTCATGTACTTCCAATGCCGCGTCGGCCTTATTAAACAATGAAAAAATGGTATTGGTTTCATCACTGTAATAATTGGCCTCGTCAATATCTGCTTCCGATTTTAATTCATGCAACAAATCCCCGTTTAAATCGTACACATACAATTTCTTTTCTTGGGCCACAATCATATCATACTCGCGGTTATCATCCACCAAATCAAAAGTGGCATTGGCGGTGATTGATTCAATATCGAGTTTCACCACATCTTTTTTATCGTTAAAATTTACCTTGTTGATTAAACTGTTTTTATCATCGTAATAAATTAAACTGCTGGTGGCCAATACATCGGTTGAGTTTAAATGAAAGGCTTTGCAATCGCGTATGGTGCGGTTTCTTAAGCCTATCTTGGCTTGACCCTTACGACCAAAGGTGTAAATTTTTCCTTCTACATCAAGCGCTACCAAATATTCATTGGCACCTACTTTAAAATATTGTATGGGTAATTTTACCTCGCTTTCGGTTTTCACAGGTTCAAAGCCTTCTTGCAATTTGCCCTGCTCATTAAAATTGTAAATCACATTGTTATTGCATGCCACAAACATGCGGTATTTTTTATCCTTGTTATAATCCAACAAACTTAGGGCCGAGGTGGCCGGATGCGGCAACTTGGCCGGGAATCCGCTCACATCCTTACCATTGCGGTCAATCAAATAAATGTGGTTTTTGGTATTAAACAACAATTGAAATTTGTCGTTGCGAAAAACATCTACCATGTAAATGGGCGATATAATTTTTTCACCAATGGGGCGTTGCCACAACTTGGCGCCTCTGGCATTGAGTAAATACAAATTGCCTTTGTCATCCTGCACCGCAATTTCGTTTTCACCGGTGTGGTGGTTTACAAATGCTGCCGGCATACTGCTAACCGTTGTGTCTAAATTTGAAGTCCACAGTGCATTTTGTTCATTGGCCTTGTTTTCGGCTTGGTTCAACAATTGCATTCTAAAATCAAAACTGTTTTTACCGTTTAACACCGCAAACGAAAAATGTTTTAAATTATCGTAAGCGCTGTGGTTTTTTACATGCTTAAAATTTAAATAATTGTTAATGTCTTTGCTGTATACACGCGGACTATAATACACCAAGTAATTGTAATTGCTTAAAAAGTTTTCGTTTTTATAATTCACAAAATTTTCATTCGATTCAATTTTGCGGTTGTTGTCATAATCTTCCAGCAAACGGTTTAAGTCATCGATGTTTTGCGCGAACACAATGTATTTTTCGTGGATGGCGGCACAAGCCATTTTTTCTTGAAACAGTGGGCTGAACAAAGCTTTTTCCTCACCCTGCTGAAAAGTATACACATTGCCGCTTTTAAAGGTTAACAAAGAGTCGAATAATATGCCCAGGTGTTCAGGGGCTTTGTCGGCATCGCGTATGCCCAAGGCCAAAAAACTTGATTTGTAATTGTCGCTTTCAAAACTGACCAATTGCCCGGATAAATTATCGTAAAAATCTTTTTCAATGTTGTACAAGGCTTTGTCTTTTTTATCACGCCAAAAGTCTTTGAGTTTATCGGGATAATGTTTTTGCAAACGTTCTTTCACCTTGCTGTACGATCCAAAACCATAAGCCACCATGTGGTGCATTTGTTGGGGTAAAACATCAATAAAATCTTCTGAGGCTTGCGCTTCTTCATTTACAAATGCTGCCAACACATGGTTTGAATCAACTTTTAAATTGCCGTTTAGTTTTATTTCTGAAGGTTCAAACACCAAGCTGCCGGCCATTTCCATGCCTTCGAAAAAAACAGCTTTGTCGTTATCGGCTTTTTGTTTTAGGTTTTTGTTGCTGATAAATACATTGCACAAATTGTTTTCCTGCAAAGCTGATTTAAAATTGAGGTATGCTTGCGATTTGCAAAACTTTGGAAAGGCCACATTGGCGGCGTTTTTAAGCAAGCTTGTTTGGTTCGAAATACAAATAATGTCGTTGGCTACCGATACATACAATTTTTGTTCTTGTATGGTGTAGCCCATGATCTCTTCCTTGACTTGACGGGTATTAAAAATAATGTCGAGCTGCTCACGCACGGCTTTATCGGTGCCGGTTTGTTTGGTGTTGAAACTCAAGAGCCAATCGTGGCAATTGTGGTACATGGCAAAGTGAATGAGTTTATCCTTTAATTCTTCCTTCAGCAGCTCGTTGCTGTTAAAAATAGAATCGAATTGTTTTACCAAGTCGCAGGCTTTTTGAATTTGTTCGAGTGATTTGAGTTTTTCAATCACCAAACTTTGCCCGTTGATTTTGTTGCTCAATTCATTAAAATCGTTGGCATTTAAATAAATGGCGCAGCTGTCGGGCAACACTGTAAAGGCTTCCACCTTAGGACTTTTGAGTTTTTTAATGCTGAAATAGGCCCAAATAGCCGCTATAAGCGAAAGGGACACAAAAACGGCAAAAATTATTTTTTTGAGTTTAGACACGTTTGGCTAAACTATTAAAAAAGTAGAAGGTTGGCACAAAAAAAAACACGTGTTATTCACATTGGGTCTGTGCATTACAGGTCTAAGCGCATTTGGGCAGGCAACAATTGGTAACTGAGGCGGTGTAAGTCGCATGGGCCGTGTTGACGGATGGCTTCACGGTGTTTTTTGGTTGGATAACCCATGTTTTGCTCCCAGGCATAAACCGGATATTTTTTGGCCATTTCTTTCATAAAATCATCGCGGTAAGTTTTGGCCAAAATACTCGCGGCGGCAATGGCCATAAACTTGGCATCGCCTTTTACAATGCATGTATGGGGAATATTGGGATAGGCTTTAAAACGATTGCCATCAATGAGCAAATGCTCAGGCTTTAACTGCAGTTGATCAATGGCGCGGTGCATGGCCAAAAAGGAAGCGTTTAAAATGTTGATCTCGTCAATTTCCTTTTCATCCACCACGCCGCAAGCCCAAGCCAAGGCTTTTTCTTCAATTTCGGGCCGCAGCAAATAACGGTCGGCATCGCTTAATTTTTTACTGTCGTTGAGCCATTTATTTTTATAATTCCTTGGCAAAATAACAGCCGCAGCATAAACAGGACCGGCCAAACAGCCTCTTCCGGCTTCGTCGCAACCGGCCTCTGTTTTTTGCTTATGAAAATAGGCTTTTAGCACATTTTTTATTTAAGCTGCTCTAAACAGGCTTTAATGCTGTCGAAATTCGGAATATCAGATGCTTTTTCAAGTACCTCAGCGTATTGAATAATGCCTTGTTTGTCGACAACAAAAGCCGAACGTTTGCTCACGCCTTTCATGCCAAACACAAATTCGCTGTACAAACATCCATAGGCCGTTGATGCCTCGCGGTTAAAGTCACTCAACAAATCGAAATTAAATTTTTGTTCTTCTTTAAATTTACCCAAAGCAAAAAGTGAATCCACCGATATGCCGTAAACAGTGGCATCTAATTGCTCATACACAGCCATGTTATCTCTTACGCTGCACAATTCGGCGGTGCAAGTACCCGTAAAGGCCAATGGAAAAAACAATAATACCACGTTTTTACCTTGTTGGGCTTGTAATTCAACTTCTTGTTTGTTGGTGTTTACCAATTTAAAATTTGGGGCTTTTGTTCCTGTTGTCATACTCATCATAAAATTTATTAAAGATTAATGTTTCATTCGCACATATAAAATGTTTCGCAAAGTAATTCATATTTTTGCTCAAAATTTAATCATTTAATAAAAAAAGTATATGTCAAGTTTAGTTGGTAAAAAAGCACCCTCATTTAAAGCAAATGCAGTGGTTAACGGTGTAGAGATCGCCGAAAATTTCTCTTTGGATCAATATTTAAACAAAAAATACGTGGTATTCTTCTTCTATCCTAAGGATTTTACCTTTGTATGCCCTACCGAATTACACGCTTTTCAAGAAAAATTAAAAGAATTTGAAAGCCGCAACTGTGCAGTGGTAGCTTGTAGCACCGATACAGAAGAAAGTCACTGGGGTTGGTTACAAATGGAGAAAAAAGCCGGCGGTATTAAAGGTGTTACTTACCCAATTGTTGCCGATACTACCAAAACCATTTCATTGGCTTATGGCACTTTGTTTGGCGATTACGATGTGGCTGAAAACGGCGATTTAATTGCCACAGGACCAATGATTGCTTTCAGAGGTTTGTACTTGATCGATAAAAACGGTGTGGTACGTCACCAATTAATCAACGATTTGCCTTTAGGACGTAATGTTGATGAAACTTTGCGCATGGTTGATGCTTTACAGTTTTTTGAAGAAAACGGTGAGGTTTGTCCTGCCAACTGGACCAAAGGCAGCGAAGGCATGAAAGACACCCATGCAGGTGTAGCAGACTATTTAAGCAAACATTAATTTTTGAATTGAAATACAAAAGGGGGCTTCGGTCCCCTTTTTTTTTGATTGTTTCGAAACAAAGTTATATTTGTTTAATGGAAAAGCAGCCGCTTCGCATCAACCTTCAGCCAAAAATAAAACCCATCATCAAGGCGGTTTTATCATTACGCGGTTTTTTGATGCTTTTAATTGCTTTGGGCGCTTTGCATACAGGCATCACTTTTTTAAAAGAATCACTCTTGGTGGCCTTGATATGTTTTGCGGCCTTTATACTTTTTGTGATTTTGGCCAAGAAATTTTTAGAGCAGGTTTTTTACCACGAATACTTGGAATTAAAGCCTGAGGGCATAAGCCTGCATTACAAAACTTTTTTACAACAAAAAGAAACATTTTTTGAAAAAGAAAACATTAAACAATTTGGATTTGCCGGGCAGGTGCCCTATACCCACAACGCCATGCACAATCCTGTTTTTGACACCACGGGCCTTGAAGCCTCTGAAAAAGAGTTACAGTATGTGATTGACAAAGGCACATTGGAAATTGAAACCGAAGATGGCAAACACCGCTTTGGCAAAAACATGGCCTCTTGGGATGCTGAAGAAATCATTGCGCAAGTTGAACAATATTATGGCAGGGCCTTTAAACCAATTGAAAACACAAACCAACATGATTAATCGCCGTTTGAGCGCCTGTTTGGCATTGCTCTTTATCATCACAAGCACCGCCAGAAGCCAATCATCGGGCAACATCAGCGAGCGCTGCAAACAAGTGATTGACAGTACTTACACTGCTTTGATTAAAAAATACAAAGTGGTGGGCGCCAGTATTGCCATTGTAGATAAAGGACAAATTGTATATTCTAACGGTTATGGGTATGCCGACCGCGAGAAAAAAGTATTGGCAGGTAACAAAACCATTTACCGCATCGGGTCATGCAGCAAATCATTCACCTCTTTGTCTATCTTACAATTGCAAGAAAAAGGTTTGCTCGACATCAACCATTCAGTGAAAGAATATTTGCCTGATCTCAGTATCACAAGCCATTTTGAAGATAAAAACGAACTTGTGGTAAAAGACATGCTTTGCCATGTATCGGGATTACCATGCGACATCAGCAACGGCTTTTTTTGCGATTCACCGCCCAACATTGCTTGGGAAATTCAAGCACTGAACAAAGAAACCACCATTTTACCGAAACGTTACAAGCATGCTTATTCGAATGTGGCATTTGGTTTATTGGGTGAAGTGATTGCAAGAAAAAGTTACGGCTCCTACGGTGATTATTTGCAACAACATGTGTTTCTTCCTTTAAAAATGGAATCAAGTTTTGTGAAGTATGAATCAAAATATGAGGATGATTTTTCAAAGGCTTATGTGAACAATAAAAAAATAAAAGAACCGCTTATTCGCGATGCCGCAGCAGGATTGGTACACAGCAATGTGCTCGACATGTCGAATTACTTGATGATGTTTTTAAACCGCGGTACATTTGAAGGCAGCACCTTGTTAACACCTGATCACATTTTAGAAATGGAAAAAAACCAATTGACAGATGTATCCTTAAGCAATGGTGAATCATGGGGTTTTGGCTTGTACAGCAAAAAATTATACAGCAAACAAAACAACGACAGTGTGCCGGTTACCTTAATTGGTCATGGCGGCGATACCTATGCCTTTCATGCCGATTTTGCCTATATCCCCGAGTTAAACGTTGGCGCCGTCATTTTAACCAATACCGATAACGGGGTGCGCATGAACACGGCTTCGCGCCTTCTGAAAATTTACATGAAACAAGCCTTTCAAAAAACACTCAATCTCAATTATGTTGACAGCCTAAGCATTGCTGAAAGTAAAAAAAATGATGTCAAATGCAAGGATGAAGAAAAGTTAGGCACCTATAATTTAAACCACTTTTTAATTGAAGTAAAAAATGCCAATCAGTTTAAATTTAAACAAGGACCGGCCACATTGCTCTGCACACGCAAAAAAGGCGACAGCGCTTCTTATTTGGTAAAAATTAGATTATTCGGATTTATCCCCATTCATTTTCAAGGACCTGAACTCAAATTTGTAAAAAAGGATGGCGAGGTGTTTATTAAATCCTATAACGTATTTAACAAAGAAGAAGAATACATTGGCATTAAAAATAAAACAAATGTAAATCCAAACACTTGGCAAAAGGCCCTGGGCAAGTATGTTTTAAGCGGCGATCAATTCGATTGCACCAATTGTCCATACATGAACAGCAATGGCTTAAGCATGCAATTAAAAATAAAAAACAATTGTTTGGTGTTGCAAACCAAGGGTAAAAGCAGCGACTTAAACAATGTGAGTTATTTAAACATTTTATCCGAGGTTCTAGCAGTGAGCGGCGGCATTAACCGTGGTGATGGCGAAGCGGTGCACATCTTAAAAAACGGAAACATTCACTACAGTGGTTTTGAGTTTAAGAAAATGCCTTAATGCTTCGTTGTTTATTATTTTCAAAATTTTTTTTAAATTGAATAATTAGTCCCTCAAAATTAGTGTTATTACTTGGGCGCCCCTGCCTGCCTTTGCAATGGCTATAGCAGCGGTGGGCAGGCGGTCGGGCTGTTTCAGGCTTCGCTGACGCTTCGGCTTTTTTGAGGCGACAAAAGAGGCCTCGCCTCAAAAAGAGCTAAACCCTGCCTGCCGACAAACTGGCTAGGCGATGGCAGGCAGGCTTACACATCCCTGGCGCTAAATCACGAATTTTTAAAATTTTCATTTTTCAATAAATTTTAAATCTCTAGGTTAAATAATTCGCCTGAAATCCTTTCAATTTATAGAATATGATATAAATGCATTGATTGTATTTTAATTTTAATCAATCTTCATGAGGCTTCCTGATTATTTGAGCTTCGAACATTTATCCACCGGCCTTTTTAACCTTGTAACCTTCTTTAGTTAATATTGTAATGATGGCCTCGCGTTTATCGCCTTGTATCAATATATCACCATCCTTGGCATTACCGCCTACGCCACATTTTTGTTTCAACACCTTGGCCAAATCGTTTAAATCACTGTCCTTGCCAATAAAACCTGTAACCCTACTGAGCAGCTTACCCCCACCCAAACGATCTAAATACACTTTTAAATTTTGTTGTGCCGGCGCCAAAGTATCGTGCTCATACTTTTCTTCGGCTTCGTATTTAAACTGTGGATTGGTTGAGTACACCACATTTAATCGGTTTTTATCTTTTTTACTCATGAGGCAGAAATTTAAACATGCGCAGAAATAATTGATAAAAATATTTTTCCCGGCATGTGTATTTTAGTCAAAAGTATAATTTTAAGGCATATTTCGAAACAATGATACACTATACTTTTTACCAAAAAAATCCTGCTTCACATTACATCTATATCGACATGCTGGTAAATGATCTCCAAGAGGATATTGTGCAATTGCAATTACCTGCTTGGCGTCCCGGCCGATACGAGTTGGGTAATTTTGCCAAAAACATCAAACGTTTGGATGTGTGGAACGAAAAGGGTGAAACCTTACCTTATCAAAAATTATCGAAAGATTTATGGGAAGTGCAATGCCTTGGTCACAAAAACATTAAAATTACCTACAGTTATTATGCCGCCGAACTCAATGCCGGCGCCTGTTTTGCTGATGAGCACCAAATGTATGTGAATCCTGTTCACACTTGCTTATGTGTTATTGGACGTGAAAACGAAAGCCATCAAATTCAATTAAATATTCCGAGTGACTATAAAATTGCAAGTTCATTAAAACAACAAAATCAATTGTTGCTTGCCGACAATTTTGAAGACTTGGTTGATTCACCTTTTATGGCCTCGCCTTCATTACAAAGCGATTTTTATGAAGTGAATAACATCAAATTTTACTTGCATTTTATTGGCGAATGCCAACCTGATTGGGAAAAATTTAAACGCGATTTTTCTGCCTTTACGACTTACCAGATAAAATTTTGGGGCGATTTTCCTTACGATGAATTTCATTTTTTGTTTCAGGTTTTGCCTGTAAAATTTTACCACGGCGTGGAACATAAAAAATCTACAGTGATTGCCATCGGTCCGGGTTACCAGCTCAACCACGGCGAAACCTACGAATCGGTGCTTGGTGTGAGTTGCCATGAATTGTTCCACGTGTGGAACATCAAAACCATTCGTCCGCTTGAAATGATGCCCTACAATTACACCAAAGAAAATTATGCCCGCACAGGTTATGTGTACGAAGGCTTTACCACTTATTACGGCGACAAGTTGTTATTGAGCAGCACTGTGTTTAATGAACAAGAGTATTTTTTAACCCTCAACGAACGCTTACAAAAACACTTTCATAATTACGGACGGTATAATTTAAGTGTGGCCCACAGCAGTTGGGATACTTGGTTGGATGGTTATGTGCCCGGTGCGCCTTACCGTAAAACCAACATATACGACGAAGGCAATTTAATTGCTTTGATTTTGGATGCCAAAATTTTGAAAGCCACGCAAAACAAAAAAAGTTTGAAGGATGTTTGCCAATTGTTGTACACACGTTATGGTAAAACAGCAAAGGGTTATTCTGAAAACGACATCATGGCCATTGTAAACGAAGTGCTGGGCACAAATGTGGATGACTTTTTTAAACAGTATGTTTATGCAGCAGCCGATTATGAAGTGCCGCTTCACGAAGCGTTTGAATATTTGGGCCTCAGCTTGATAAAAAATCCTTCCGCACACATCAACGAAAATCTTTATGGTTTTAAAATCATCGATACCAATGGTGTTGCTAAAATTTCTTTGGTAGCACCTTATTCACCGGCATGGAAAGCTGGTTTGTTTCAAGGCGACGACATCATTGCTGTTAACGGCCACATGATTCGTAATAATTTACAACATTGGTTAAACTATTATCAACAGGCTGAAAGCATTGAATTAACTGTAAACAAAGCCGAACTGTTGCATCGCATTCAGCTTAAAAAGGACAGTAAAAACCAAACCTACTTTTCTAATCCTCAGGTAAAAATAAATGCAGAGGCCAATGCCGAACAAAATGCTAATTTTAATGCTTGGAAAAATTCTTAAAAAAATGATGAAATCAAAATTCTTATTAAGCCTTGTTGCAGTATCTTCTTTTTTGATGTTGCGCTGCGGTTCAGGTAAAAACGAAAAAAACGATGCCGCATTAAATGTACCGGTTGAATTAAAAGACACTGCGGTTTTGCAAGCTGATGAAGCCGGTGCCTTGGATAAACTGAACAGCGTGATCGACAGTACAAAAAAATAGATGCAATAAATCGGTTTTTAACCATTCATCCTTACTTTTTTACATATTAGCTTTTAATGGATATTATTGCCATTTTTACCTAACAAAATTTATCAAATGGAAACAAGTGAACCAATCAACAACGAATTTGTGCCTACAGAGGAACGTCCACAATTTTTATCGGTACTATGTATACTCACCTGGATTTGCGCAGGCTTAATGTTTCTTTCAACCGCATGGAGTGTTTTCTTTCAACCTAGCCAGGAAGAAATGTATGAACAAATTGAACAAATACGCAAGGCCAGTCCTGAAGCTGCCGACCGCATGGAAGCTGCATACGAAAGCCAAACACCGCTTTCAAAAGGCATGAGTACAGCTTTGAGTTTAATTGGCTTGGGCCTCACCGTTTTTGGCACCATGCAAATGTGGAACCTAAAACGCGGTGGTTTTAAATTTTATTTAGCAGGCGAGTTGGTGCCTTATTTGGGATTTATTTTTACCGGTACTGAAGGTCTTGGTGCCATGGGTGCCATGAGCGGCATGAGTGCAGGCGCCATTGCAGCCATTGCCATTACGGTGATGCTGGTATTCGACGGCGTATTTATTGGCATGTATGCTGCCAATTTAAAACACATGACCAAATAATTGACTTTCGCTTTTTACGCGCTTATTTTTTAATGCTTTAAAATTTTCTTGGCCATGGCTGAATCAAAATACCCAAAAGGACTGTTCTTTTTAGTATTCACTGAGTTTTGGGAAAGGTTCGGTTATTATCTAATGATCGGAATTTTTACGCTGTACATGACGGCCGAAGTGGCTGAAGGTGGCTTTGGCTGGAGCAATGCCGATGCAGCAGATATTTACGGCACTTTTATTGCCGTGGCTTATTTAACCCCTTTTATGGGTGGACTTTTGGCCGATTTAAAATTGGGCTACCGATTCAGCATCACCTTGGGCGGTATTTTAATGGGCATTGGTTATTGTATGTTGGCCATTCCCGAAAAATGGGCCTTTTACACGGCACTAACGGTAATGGTTGTTGGTAACGGGTTTTTTAAACCCAATATTTCAACCCTACTTGGTAATTTGTTTAATGACGAACGTTACCGCCACAAAAAAGATACAGGCTACAACATTTTTTACATGGGCATTAATGTGGGGGCTTTTGTTTGCAATTTTATTGCTGCCATTATGCGGAATAAAATTGGCTGGCATGGTGCTTTTTTAAGTGCCGGCATTGGTATGTTCATTGGAGTGATCACCTTTTGGATTGGCATGAAACATTACAAACATGTGGATGTGCGCCGCGAACCAAAACCTGAGGACAAACCTTTTTTAATGCAATTTGCACGCATCTTATTGATGGGTGTTGGTTTTGCGGCCATTGGTTGGTTTATTCCGGATAACATCATGGGCAGCAATAGCACCGATGCCTTTTTTATGTTTTGCATTCCGGTGATTTATTTTTTCGCCAGCATTTATTACAAAGCCAATGCAGAAGAAAAAAAACCATTGGGCACCATGTTCACCATTTTTATCATTGTGATTTTGTTTTGGGCCATCTTTAAACAAAACGGTACGGCCCTCACCACTTATGCCAAATACTACACGCACCGCGAAAGTCCGCCGCAAATTGAACAAACCGCCAAAGACCTTGGCTTTTTAGAAAGTGTAAAAGCCGAAAATTCAGAAACCTTTCAACTGGATGAACAATTCAGAAAAATAAAGGATGAAAAAGGCGAAGCTGTAAAATGCATGGATTACCCGGCTTATTATAAAAATTTAGATGCCGATAAATTTCCGGCCAAAGGACAATCATTAAATTTATTCAACACCGAAATTTTTCAATCGGTGAATCCTTTCTTTGTGGTGATATTAACCCCTTTGGTGATTGCGTTTTTTGCATTTATGCGCAGCCGTAAAAAAGAACCAAGCACCGCCACCAAAATTGCATACGGACTTTTGGTGAGCGCCTTGTCGGTTTTGGTAATGGTGGCTGCTGTTTATGCTTCGGGCAACGGCATGCATAAATCGAGCGCTTGGTGGCTCATTGGTAGTTATGGTGTGGTCACCATCGGTGAGTTGTTGTTAAGCCCAATGGGATTATCAATGGTATCAAAATTATCACCTGTGCGTTTAACGGCCTTGATGTTTGGCGGTTGGAGTTTGGCCACTTCCATCGGTAATAAATTAAGCGGGGTGTTGGCAAAAAACTGGGACAAGTTTGATAACAAAGCCAATTATTTTTGGTGCAATTTCGCTTTGTTGATGTTTGCCTTCATCATTATGATGCTGCTGTTAAAACGACTCAACCGCGTTTTTAATGAAGGAAAGTATTGATTATTATTTATTAATTATTTTTTATTGAATTTTCATTCAAAATTTTTAATTCAAAATTTTGAATTTCTAATTCTCCTCCTTCTTCGGTTCTTCTTCTTCGCTTTCTTTCTCTTTATCCTTGTCACCAAAGGCGCCCAGCTGGGTCATCTTATCTAAGAATTGCTCTTTCTTGGTTTTTTTAGCGATGTCGAAGCGGTACGATGGGCCTTTTTCGACATTGAGTTTTTTACTTTTGCTTTTGAGTGTTTCTAATGCCTTATTAAATTCATCATTACTACTAACGGCTAGCATGGTGCCGCGATTATATGAAAAATAATACCAAGTATTGGCATCGGGTGCCAAATAAATATCGAGCTGATCGGCGCTACGTTGTTTTTTAATTTGCACAATGCCATCCATGTACCTGAATATTTCAGTTTTAAGCACATTCCCAACACCTATCATTCCCTCCGAAACATAGGCTTTGGCACGTGGATTGTATTTTAATTTCACATCACTCAACACCAAGCTTTTTTCCAATTCATCCGGAAATTTTTTATAGTTGCCGTACAAGTTTAATTCCGACAAAGCACGGTCGCCACGCTCTTTGCCCAATAATTCAATAATGCCATGGTTAAACAAATCGCCTTCAAAAGGCACCGGATTTAAACTGGTGAGGTATACTTCAAAATCTTTCGACATTTTTTTGAGCACCGAATTCTCGAAGTAAAAATCAATCACCATCATTAAATTAATGAGCAAGCTGTCGTTCTGCGTATTGTAATTGGCATTCCCTACACAGTTTAATTTCACCTGACCCAAGTCGTGGCTTATATCGTAACGTCCTTCGGTAGCAATGCGGCAATTGCTTGTGTTTAAACTCACATAGTTGCCCGGCAAACTCATCTCATCTAATTTTTCTTTATTCGAAATTTCGTATTGCTGTGTTTCTTTGTCGTAGGTTAATAAACCATCGGCTTGCATAATGCTTTTACCGTTGCGGTTACCAATCAATGATAAGAAGGAAGAAAACACCGTATTTGAATCTTGACTAAAAGTTAAACCATTGCTAACAGTAGCGCCTTTCATATCAAGCGCATTTTTAGGAATTGGAATTAAAATGTCTTTTGGATTGATTTCACCTGTAAATTTCAAATAAGCCTTACCGACATTCGGACAAGCGTGTTCAATTTTTGTACCACCGTCGAAGGTTAAAAACTGTTCATTGGCCATGAGTTTCACCTTACCGGCAAAACTAAAATAATCGTTGAATTTAAAATGGTCCGACTCAGGAATTTCACCATCTGAAATGGTTTGCCCTGCTGTATCGGGCCTAATGGTTTTAAAATGGATGAGATAGGGTTTGTCGTTTTCATCGATGTACTGATAATCACCCGAAGCCAAATAATTTCGGCGGCTAAAAATATTGGTGGTGGTGTTACGAATGGTGTGGTATTTGGTAACTGTATTGGCAAGAATTTGCGATTTGCGCAAGGTATCCATCACTGCATTTTTAAAGATGGTTACATCACCATTGTTTGGTGTAACTTGTGCATCGGCCACATCAATATAAGGTACGTTTTTACAAGAGATGATGTATTTACGCAAATTGTATTTTGCACCCGGCGAGAAAAACATCAATGAATCTTGTTTAGGATGAATACTAATAAATTTAGGCCCGTCTAAATCTATCCCCGATTCAGTTTCGGTATCTACTTTTTTCTGTGTATCACCCAATTCAATGTCTTCGGCATCCATAAACCACTTAAACCGATCCATGTAAGCAATGTATTGGCACTTGTCGAATTTTACGTAAGAGCCCTCACCGTTGGTTAAGAATTCACCCACCCTGGCATCCAGGTCTATTTTTGCATTTACGTTTACCGTACTAAAAGTTAAACCTTCCTCAGCAAATGCCTTCAGGTGGAAATTGGCCGTATCGCTGAAAAACTTTCGCCGCCCAAACAATATTTTATTGGAAGACAAATCGGCTTTTTCAAATTCAACCAAACCATCCCCTAACAATTCTTTAAAACTTAAATCGTATCGTCCTTTAAATGTAATTTTCTCTTTGTAAGAATAAAAGGGTGATTTTTGATTGTAGGCTTGTAATAAATCATCAAAAGGCATAAAGTGTAAACGCACCGTATCACCGTGTGCTGTAGGAAATTCGGGATTGCCGCTTTCGGTGACATCAAAGCTATTGGCAATACCATTGGCACTGTCGGGGAAGAAAATCAAATCGCTGACTTTTGATTTACTTGAACTAAAGTTTAAATCACCACCGCCGCGCAAGCCTCGGTTACTCAGACGAATTTCCTGATCAAATACACCTTTGCCGCCGTAAATGTTATAACCCCCGGGTGGTGTTTGTCGGATGAATCCCAAAGAATAATCTTTTTGTAAAGTGAGTAATTCTTTAAACTCAGGAAAAATACCCGCCGAGGCGAAGGTACCGTTGAAGCTCAAACTGGCATTTCGGAAGTTATCCAAACTGTCGATGAAAAATGGATCGAGCTTAAAATAAAATTTATCGCGGTTATACACGCCTTTGTAAATTTTGCGCTTGTCGTAAAAGGCATAAGATTCTTTGAATGATTGAAAACTTGGGAAGGTAGATGAACGGCCCCAACCGCTTTTGTTTTTGGGCGCATCAATGCGCAATTCACCACTGGCATTCTCAATCAAGGTTTGTACTTTTCGAAAAGGAATCTCACCATTTACATCGGGTTCAAACGACTCTACATAAATTTTAATGGAATCAATGTTTTTTAAATTGATTTTAAATTGCTCGTAATCAAAAACAAATTCGGTACCAATAAATTCGAACTTACCCGATGCCACCGTGCCGTTAAAATCAATGCGACGATTTTTTTTGAGGGTGACTTCCCCAAACTTCGGAAACATAAATACTTTTTGAGTATCACTTAACAACACTTGCTTCACACCGTGAACCGTTATATCGTAGTTCAACAAATTCATCTCGGCATTGTCTTTACCCTGAAACACCGAGTGCAGCGTAATGATGTCGTAATCGTGTTTGTGTTTGGCATTGTCAACATAATCAAACAAACGCTGGCGCACCGTAATCATGTCGCTTTCGGGATTGTAATAAATTAAGCCATAAATGGCCATCTTAAAAATAATGGGGCGTAAATCAGTAGCCAAGTATTTGATGTGTTTGGCAAAATCAACCACCGAAAAAGTGTTTTGTTTTTTGTTTTTATTATAAAAATCCACCAATCGGTTAATGGGTGAAATTTCTTCACCAATACTAATGGCATCGGCTTTGTCGCGCGAATAAAAATCCATCGACTCAAAATAGGCTTCGCCCTGAAAATTGTTTGGCAAGAAATTAAAAAGCATTTTGGGTTCATCGAGGTTCCACAATATCTGTTCAAAATACATGTCGTATTTATGGAATGAATTTAAGAAAGGTGTTTTTTGTAAACCATCGTCGCCCCTTAAAATGGTCACCAAGCGTTTATCCACTTGATAAGTGAAGCTCACGCCGGGATGGTAAATGGTGTCTTTTTGCAGAAAAATTTTGATGGCACCGGGATTGGCGACAATTTTATCTTTGCTCATCCCAAAGGCACGGGCACTCACTTCCAAAAATTTTACATCATCTTTCTTAAAAATAATTTTGGCGGGATTACTCGGACTACCCGTTCCGATAAACTTGGCCCCGCGCATACCAAAGCCACCGTCGAAATCCACATCCGGATAAATGTCGCGTACCAAAAGACGTTTGCTGTATGAGAAAAATTGAGGGTAAGATTTTTCCTTGTTTTCGGTGATGATGCGGTCGTTTAAACGCCCCAGTTGTGGCTTGTCAAAAAACTGCTTACCGTTAAAAGTGGCGCTATCGCTGCTGTATGAGCCCGTTTTGCAATCAATCTCATACCGTTTAATGGTGGCGTAGGTTGAATTATCAAGGCCTGTGCCTTCCCAACTTACCATGCCCCCGTAGCCTTTAAACTTACCGTTGGTGGGATAATAAATGCCGCTGGTTTCTTCAATGGCAATGCTATCGCCGCGTGGATTGGCGCCTACCAATGTCACATTGTCGAATTTCACCAAAGGGATACTATCATATTCAAATGTAAAATTGGGTTGCAAGCTGTAATAGGCGTAAGATGGCGTTTTATAAAAAGTGCGGTTCTTGAAAATGTTTTCACTCATTTCGAAAAACTCTTGTACCCCGCGGTTCGATTTACCAATAAGGATGCGCTCTAAACATTTTTGCCAAT
The DNA here is from genome assembly GCA_947453445.1 of Sphingobacteriaceae bacterium. Taxonomy (GTDB): domain Bacteria; phylum Bacteroidota; class Bacteroidia; order B-17B0; family Aurantibacillaceae; genus Aurantibacillus. The sequence goes on along the minus strand of CANGGP010000011.1, from coordinate 11,634 downwards.
TTTCGAAGGTTGACTCCAACTGCTGCGATTCAATGGCATTGATCACCGTATTGAGGTAACCATAAAAATAAGGGTATGGTTTCATGCGCCTTTTTAACATCACATTTGATGTTTGCATGATGGTTTCTTTAAAATACCCAACAATTACTCCTTCTTTCCATAATTTTTCAAAATTGCGGATGTAATCGGCTGCCTGATCGCGGTTGGCTGAGTTTTCAGAAAAATAAATGTTTAAATCTTTGGTGAATTTGGCTGTATCGGTCGAAAATTGCGTGAGTTTTTGCGCATGGCCCATGTTTACAAATAGGCTGATAAAGAAGAAAATAGCGTAAAACCTGTTTTTCATGGATACAATGCTGCACTCAAATATAAAAAAACACTTGATGTGATTGTAATAAAGATTGGTAAAAATGACTTGTGTGTTTAAAATTTCTTTTTTGTAAAAGATGTTGATTATTATCGGGGCAAAACGCCCATATTTTCAATATATTTGAACCTTAATTTTATTATGAGCACAGTTAAATATTCAGAGCAGTTGGCTGATTTGGAGGCCGCAAAAAAATTGGGTTTGTTGCCCGAAGAATTCGATCGCATTAATACCATTTTAGGTCGTCAACCAAATTTTACCGAAGTGGCTATTTTTTCGGTGATGTGGAGCGAACATTGCTCTTATAAAAATTCAATTACCTGGTTAAAAACTTTACCAAAGGAAGGTCCGCACATGTTGGCCAAAGCCGGTGAAGAAAACGCCGGATTGGTTGATATTGGCGAAGGTTTAGGCTGCGCTTTTAAAATTGAATCACACAATCACCCCAGTGCATTAGAACCTTACCAAGGTGCTGCCACGGGTGTAGGCGGTATTAACCGCGATATTTTTACCATGGGCGCGCGTCCCATTGCCCAATTAAACTCTTTGCGTTTTGGTGATTTATCTTCCCCAAAAACACAATGGCTCCTTAAAGGCGTGGTTAAAGGCATTGGTGACTACGGCAATGCATTCGGTATACCAACGGTTGCCGGCGAAGTATTTTTCGATGAGTGTTACAATGTGAACCCCTTGGTAAACGCCATGAGTGTGGGCATTGTGAAACATGGTGAAACAGTAAGCGCCACCTCTTATGGTGTTGGCAACCCTGTATTTATTGTGGGTTCATCAACAGGTAAAGATGGTATTGCCGGTGCTTCATTTGCCAGTAAAGACATTACTGAAGAATCGGCCAAAGATTTACCCTCGGTGCAAGTGGGCGATCCGTTTCAAGAAAAATTATTGTTGGAAGCAACATTGGAAGTGATTAAAACCGGCGCTGTGATTGGCATGCAGGATATGGGCGCGGCGGGCATCACCTGCTCTACTTCTGAAATGAGTGCCAAAGGCGAACACGGCATGAACATTTGGTTGCACAAAGTACCTACACGCCAAGCAGGCATGCACCCTTTCGAAATTTTATTATCCGAATCACAAGAGCGTATGTTGGTGGTGGTTGAAAAAGGCAAAGAAGAGCTGGTGAAAAAAGTGTTTGATAAATGGGATTTAAATTGCGAACAAATAGGTGAAGTAACTGCGGGCAACCGTTTAAGATATTATATGTTTGATGAATTGGTGGCCGATGTGCCTGCCGATGTATTGGTATTGGGCGGCGGAGCCCCTGTTTACAAAAGAGATTACAAAGAACCGGCTTATTTTGCCGAATCAAAAAAATTCAACATCAACATCGTTCAAGAACCAAAAGATTTATTGCCGGCCATGAAACATTTGGCATCGCATCCAAATTTGGCGAGCAAACGTTGGGTGTACAATCAATACGACAGCATGGTGGGTACTGTTAATATGAGCACCAATGCCCCAAGCGATGCAGCCATTGTAAATATCAAAGGCAGTAAAAAAGCTTTGGCCATGACGGTTGATTGCAACGCACGTTACGTAAACGCCGATCCTGAAACAGGTTGCGCCATTGCGGTGAGTGAAGCCGCCAGAAACATTGTATGCAGCGGTGGTTTACCGAGCGCTGTAACCAATTGTTTAAATTTTGGTAACCCTTACAATCCCGAAGTGTATTGGCAATTTGTGGGCTCTATTAAGGGCATGGGCAAAGCTTGCGAAAAATTTAAAACCCCGGTTACAGGTGGTAATGTTAGTTTTTATAACCAATCCAGTTACGAAGGACCTGTGTTTCCAACGCCCACCATTGGGATGATTGGTATTGTTGAAGACAAAGCTGATCAAACCACTTTGGATTTTAAACAAGCAGGTGATCTAATTTATTTAATCGGTGAAAGTAAAAACGATATTTCCTCTTCAGAATATTTGTACAGTTTTCACAAAGTAAAAAACACACCGGCCCCTTATTTTGATTTGGATACCGAATTCAAAGTGCAAGCAGCAGTAACCGGTTTAATTAAAAACAAACTGGTTCAATCGGCACATGATATCAGCGATGGTGGATTGTTTATGACTTTGTTGGAAAGTGCCATGGTTAAAAATCTTGGTTTTAATATTCATGCTAATGCCGGCATTAGAAAAGATGCCTTTTTGTTTGGTGAAGCCCAAAGCCGCGTGGTTGTTAGCGTTAAAAAAGAGCAACAAACTGCATTTGAATCTTACTTAAAAAACCAACAAATCACTTATTCTTCATTGGGTGAAGTAAAAGGCGATGCGGTGCTTATCGACGGACATGATTATGGCAAATTGAGCGACTTTAAACACAGTTACGATACCAGCATTGAATCATTCATGCGTTAATTTTTATGACACACAAAACAGCAACATCCATTTTTTTTGAAATTCAACAGTTCAAAAAACATTGGTTTTGGCAATTGTTGTTGTTGGCACCCTTCACTTATTTTTGCGGTGTATTGGTTTACCAATTGTACACCGGCGAATATGTTGGCGATCATCCTGCCGGTAATTTCGATTTAACTTTGTTGCTTTTGTTTTATGGCAGTTTTGCTTACCTTGCCTTGTTTTACGTAAAGCTCACAACCGTTATTAGCAGCGATAAAATCAGTTATGGCTGGAACATACCGACAAACGGATTAAATAAAATTAAAGTAGAAGACATTGCCTCCTGTGAAGTTGTGAAATACCGCTTTGTGGGTTATGGTTACCGCATATCTTTAAAATACGGTATCGTTTATAACGTTTGGGGCAACAAAGGTTTATTCATTAAAAAAACAAACGGCAAAAAGGTGCTCATCGGCACACAAAATCCTGAATCATTAGCCGAAGCCATTAAGGCCATCATCAAATAAAAGAGTTTATTGCATCAAAGTTAATTCACCGCTGTGACTAATGTACGAACCGCTCACGTCAAGAAATGTTTTCACCGAAATTTTTAATTTCATTTCCTTGTTGCGCAGTTCATTGATATAGAATTCGAATTCTGTTCTGAACCTGTTAAACAAATGTTTGTCGGTTGAACCCATGCCTACATGGTCGATTTTAAAATAAACACCGTCTTTATTTTTAGCTTCGCCAATGCCTGAAGTAAAATTCCATTTACCTGAAGCCGAAAGATGATCTACCCCTGCTTGCTCTTCCAAATTAAAAGTGCCATCAGGCAAAATTTTTACTTGCAAGGCATAAGCCATTAAATATACCGTGAGTTGCTGGGATGTGGGCGTTTCATAAATGGTGCAGCCACTTGCGGTGATTTCATAATCATCACTTAATGTGGTTTTCTTACTTTCATCATTCAGCGTAATGCCTATGTTTCCTGATTTAATATGCCAATCTCCACAAATTCTTGCTTTTCTTGATCTGAGGCTTATGCCCGGATCTTCAGGTCCTTTTTTACACGACCAAAACATGCCGCTAAAAACAAATAGCGGCAATGCAAACAAAACAAATCTATTACGCATCATTACTCTTTTAATAATTTGCGTGCTTCAGATTTATCGCCCAATGTGGTTTTAAGAATGTAGGTGCCTTTTTCAAGACTACTGATGTCAAACACTTCCTTAATGTTTACAGCACTTCCCAAGGTTTTTTTCATTACACTTTGGCCCATTAAATTGATGATTTCAATGGCACACGTTTCGGCATTGCTATTACTCAAATTGAAACTAATGTTGTCATTTGCGGGATTCGGATAAAATGAAAATGAATTTGAAAATTCACGGTCTCTGATGCCAATGGTGATGTTTTTGCTGGCCGTCATTTGAAACGATTTGGTGGTGGTGGTACCATCAAAAGTTGATCCATAAGAAACCTGAAGAAGTGGGAATTTTTGTGAAGGAGTATAATACATATACTGCGTAGTGGTATCAATTGTTTTAATTGAAAAAGTCAATACTGAAATATTTGCTGTATAGGTTTGTTTCATTTTCACTTGAACAATGTTTGAATAGGTTTGACCATTCGGTAAAGTAATGGTGCCCGAGCCACTCGAAGTAACAGTGGTTGAGCCTAACACATTACCTGTACCAAATAATGGCACACCCAAAACAGTACCCGAAAAGGTATCAGTATACGTGTCACCGGGTGCCATGGGCCAAATACCCGCTATGGCCGAATTGGTAAACTTCACACCTTGAGCCGGTGTAGTACCTGTATTTAATGAACCTAACAATTCCCATTGTGTAGTGGGTGTGCTGGCCGATTTCCAAAAATTATAATTGTTTTGACCTTGGTCTTCAACCAATGTAGCGCCCGGAAATGTTGAAGAGGCAGGCACCGCAACGGTTGATACATAACTTGATAAGGCCGTGTTGGTGTTTTGAACAGTTGAAGAAAAATTCCAAAATTGGCCGGCACCTGTAGATTTGGGCACCACACCTACCGAATCAAAATCTTGTGTTGAAAACACGTCGCCAATCACGGGCTCTTGCCCCGCGCGCGTTAGGGTTAAATTCGATTGGCTTTGACCATTCATAGCCAATAACACTAAAAAAGAAAAGTAGATTTTTTTCATGGGATTATTGTTTAAAGAATAAAGATATAAATTTTTTAAAGCAAGCACCCATTTTTTAGGTGAATGTTTTAAGGCATTAAGCCATTTCTGCATCATGATAAAGCAGCTCAATTTCAGAAAGCACATGCAAGATATCGGCCAAGGTATTTAAACTCACCAATTTTACCCGCGAATCTTTAAAATTAGGAATGCCCCTAAAATAGTTGGCATAGTGGTTACGCATTTCTAAAATGCCGAGCTTCTCCCCTTTCCATTCCACCGATTTGGTTACATGTGTGCGGCAAACCTCAACACGGTTGGCAATGCTTGGTTTTGGCAAGCTTTCACAGGTTTTAAAATAATGTTTGATTTCATTAAATATCCAAGGGTAACCAATGGCCGCGCGACCAATCATGATGCCATCGACCCCATAACGGTTTTTGTATTCTAGGGCTTTTTGCGGACTATCAATATCGCCGTTACCAAAAATGGGTATTTTAATGCGGGGATTGTTTTTTACTGCGGCAATGTGCGACCAGTTAGCTTCACCTTTGTACATTTGTGCGCGGGTACGGCCATGGATGGTGAGGGCCTGTATGCCAATGTCCTGCAAACGTTCGGCCACTTCCATAATATTGATCATGCTTTCATCCCAACCCAAACGGGTTTTTACAGTTACCGGCAATTTGGTGCCGTTTATCACCGCTTTGGTTAAACGCACCATTAAATCAACATCCTTTAACACCCCGGCGCCGGCGCCTTTACACACCACTTTTTTTACAGGACAACCAAAATTAATATCGACTAAATCAGGATTGGTGGCATCTACAATTTTTGCAGACATGGCCATGGCTTCTTCATCGCCACCAAATATTTGTATACCAATGGGTTTTTCGTAGTCAAAAATGTCTAATTTTTTTCTGCTTTTGATGGCATCGCGAATAAGGCCTTCGCTGCTGATAAATTCGGTGTACATTAAATCGGCACCGTATTGTTTGCACACATAACGAAAAGGCGGGTCACTAACATCCTCCATGGGTGCGAGGAGCAAGGGAAATTCGGGGAGTTCGATATTTGGGCCGATTTTTAGCAAGGCACAAAGATAGGGTAAAATGAAGCATTTTCAATGCTTGATGAAATTATTAAAACTGGCTGGGAGTTATTAGCTTTGAAAAGATTAATAAATTAGTTTCGGCATTAGAGAATGCATTAAATAATTTCTTGATTAAATTCATCCATGAGATTTCTATTTTTAGAATTATACTTCAAAAATAATTTTAAGAGAATTGTTTTATTCATACTACTTTTTGGTAGTAAATACTCTTATACTCAAAAGTTAGCAAATCTTGTTACAAATGGTGGGTTTGAAAAGATACTCAACTGTAGTAATTCCGTGCCATATTTAGAACATGCCCTGGGTTGGCGTACTATTGATTCAAGTGGAATGCTTGGGGTTGTTGCAATCAATAAGTGTTATACTAATGTTCCGTATCTCTCAGGCACTTCAGTATTTCAATATCCATTTAAAGGAAATGGTTTCGGAGGAGCAACGTTTTATTGCCCCCCCTCTTCTTGCCCTTACTATTATAGCAGGAGTTATTTTAGAAACAGATTGTCAGATAAACTTAAGACAAACACAATTTATTGTGTGAAGTTTTTCTATAACGTTTCAAACTCATCAAGCTATGGTATTTCAGATATTCATGCATACTTTGGTGATGACAGGATTGATACAATAAAATATGCGTGGTACCCGCTTACCTATATTATCCCACAGATCAAAAACACTAAAGGTAATTTTGCAACTGATACTTTAAATTGGACAGTATTAACAGGAACATTTACAGCTCAAGGAATTGAGAAACATATGTTGATTGGTAATTTTACCCCTAACAATTTAATTGATACTTTATTGATAAACCCAACATTACTTCCAAATGTATTCACCGACATCTGCATCGACCACGTCTCTTGCATTCCCATTGATTTAGAAGCCTACGCAGGGCCTGATAAAAGTTGCATTGCGGGGGATAGTGTTTTTGTGGGCCGTGAGCCGGATGTGGAGATAGATGAAAGTTGTGTGTGGTATAAATTAAATAACAATGGCACTCTATCAGCGCCCATACAAACCATTGCGGGGCTTTACGTAAAACCAACCTATACCAATAGCAGTCAAACCGAAACCTTTGTGGTGCGGCAACAGTTGTGGTGCAGTGGAGTGAAGTGGGATACTGTATTGGTGCATCAGGATTTTGTGGGGATCGACAAATTAAAAATTATGAACGAAGAATTGAAAATTTATCCTAGTCCCGTAGCTGAAATTTTGCAAATAACAAGTGAAAGTTTAAAAGCTGAAAAATTTACCTGTCAAGTGATAAATGCAGTGGGTGAAGTGGTTTTAGTAAATGAAATCAAATTTGAAAATGGCAATACAAAGTTAAATGTAAGCAAACTACCTCAAGGCATTTATTATCTTCAAATACAAAGTAAAGATATCTTGTTACGCAAGAAACTTATTATTGAAAGATAACAAGGATAATCAATTTTATGTTGAGATTTTAATTTTTTATGTTGTCAAATGTACTAAGACCTGAAGGGGCACATCGGAGGCCCGAAATAAATATACCCTGATTTGAAACCTATTACATTGCAAAAGCCCAAGCCTAAAGGTTAATTTCTCCATTGTTAGGTACAAAAAACTCAGTGAAATAAGAATCAGGAAGTTCGATATGTGGGCCGATTTTTAGCAAACCTTAAAGGTACCGTGAAAAGCATAATTTTGAATTATTATTTGAAGTATAAAACTTCACTAACAATTTAATGCAATATGATTTTACCCCGCCCAGCTAAATTTGTTTTGCTTCGAAAAACAAAATTATTTCTTCTTTTACACTTCTATTGCAGTGAATCGGTAGCGGGAAATAAATTAAATTTTTGCGTAGCAAAGACGACATAAATAAGGTATTACAATTTGTGATACCTGTAATTAAATAAGTTTGTGTCCGATGTTTGGCATGTGAATTATTGGTGGTCGTAAGCTTCTTTTAAAATGCTTTCCATGCCGGCTTGCAATAAATTAATGCGGCCCATGGTGATGCCAATAAAAATGCTCTTTTTTAAATGGTGTGCCTTTTTGTGAATTTTATAATCTTTCGGCAAAATGGTTAAGCCAAAATTCACTTTAATATTATCGTATTGTTGGTTGTTGTTGCTGGTATTGATTACCGAGTTTTCGGAACTAAATAAACTCAATTCCACATCTTGGTTACGCCAAATGCCATTGAGATAGGCTTGCCCGTGTAACTTCAGCACCTTGGTGTGGTGATTGGCAAAACCCGATTGAAAAACTTCTTTGTCAACCGGCGCTTTAAAATAAAGAAAAGTGCTGCTTAAATCGTCGAGCCATTCATCCAAACTATCTTGTCCGCTTTTAAATTTGACAAAATCAATTTTAAGGTACAAGGCATTTTTACTTTCGTCGTAAAATAAATAACTCGAATTATTAATTGAAAAACACTGGCTGTTATTGATACAGGTTTGGATAAAGGAATTGGATGACAAAATGTTTTGCGCCTGCACCTTAACAAGCAACAATACCAAAACCGTTAGCAATACTTTGTTTTTCATGATTACACTTTTTTGCGGTTAAATTTCAAGGCTTTTAAAAGCCAAGTAGGTAGCGGCTTTTCAGGGGCACGTTGACGCAAATCTAAATACCATCCCCATTTTTTCATGATGGGAATTTTTTTGGTTTCCACAAATTCAATCAAGGTACCATCCGGATCTTCTATATACGTAAAGTGCCCTGCTGCTTCACCCATTTCAAAACCCGCGCCACCATCGATGGTGAAAGGATGACCATTTTTTTCGCAATGGGCCTTTAAAGCCGGCATGTTTTTAACGTCGAAACACAAATGAATAAATCCCAAATCGCCCCAAAAACGGTTTTCAAATATATTGCGTGCTTGGTAATTGGTGGTTTGAATTAATTCGATAGAAGAGTTACCGAATAATTTAGAGAAGGGTCCTTGCCGTGGCTTGCTATGCGTTAAGATGGCTCGTTTGCAAGCATGTTTACCACCTGGTAAAACCGACAAATCATCGAAGGTATTTTCTGCTTGGTAAAGCACTTGATCGTAACCCAAAATGTTTTGGTAAAAAGCAATTGATTTTTCAAGGTTGGTGACGCCAATCATCATGCCAACCGGACCGCCGGTGTGTTTTAATCCTTTGCCAAACCAAACGGTGTCTTCAATCACTTCAAACAAATTACCGAATGCATCTTCTAAAAAAAAGTGTTTAGTGCCTAAGGGATTTTTTGAAATTCCGCCCAACAATTTGGCATTGTTTGCTTTTAAATCGGCGTAGGCAGCATCAATGTTGTCGCATTTCATTTTGGCGCAAAATAAACCAATGTCGCCCATTTGAATTTTAAAAGTCGCTGCTTGCGGTGTGCGGCTGGTGTATTGCCAAATTTCGAATCCGCCGCCGCCCTTCATATTGATGGCTAAAATGGCGTGACGTTGATGCGGTTTGCCGCCGGTGTATGGCAGCATTAAGTTCGCTTCGGCAGCTTCTTCAAAAATTTGAATGTCCATACCGAAGTTGTTATTGTACCACTTAAAACCTTGGTGCACATTGGCTACTCCTATGCCAACTTGTTGTATGCCTGAGATGATGTAATTGCTCATAAAAATCGGGTAAATATACGGGCTTTTTGGGTTTATTTTACCACTAAGGCACTGGGGTTGACTATATGTGTTTTACCACTAAGGCACTGAGGTCACTATGATGCACTAAGAAATAAATTGGACCTAGTCGTTTAAAAATGCAGTGTTTTAAGCCAACCCGAAACAGGTGACGCGAAACGCGGAATGAATTTGCCACGAATTGCACGAATTAGCACGAATGAAAGCAAATGCCACGAACACACAACAAACTCAATTAGGCTTGTAATACAACAAAACCTCAATGCCGAGATGTTGCGCCCGCGATTGAAGTGGAAAGCCCTGTGCGGCAAAATAAAAAATGCCGTAGCAGCGAGGAGGCGATTGAAATGAGCCACCGCAGCGCACAGGCATTTTATTTTGCAAACAGGCTTGAAACGTAAAGCGCGAAAAGGCGCCCTAATAAAAAGAAACATCCAAATTCCCAACATCCCTCATTTATTAATAAAAGGCTTTTGCGTAATTTGGTGCCATCAAATAAAAAATTTATGTACGGCAATTTAAAACAACAACTTCAAAATACACTTTCAGAAATTGAAAGCAACGGATTATTTAAAAAAGAACGCGTGATTACCACGCCCATGGATGCGGTGGTAAAAGTAGGCGGCAAAGACGTGATTATTTTTTGCGCCAATAATTATTTGGGTTTATCATCACACCCAAAAGTAATTGCCGGTGCCAAAGCAGCATTGGATTCGCATGGTTTTGGCATGAGCTCGGTGCGTTTTATTTGTGGCACGCAAGACATTCACAAAACTTTGGAGCAAAAAATTTCGACCTTTTTGGGTACTGAAGATACCATTTTGTATGCGGCGGCTTTTGATGCTAACGGCGGCGTTTTTGAGCCTTTGTTTGATGAAAACGATGCCATTATCAGTGATGAATTAAACCATGCCAGTATTATTGACGGTGTGCGTTTAAGCAAGGCGCAACGTTACCGTTATAAAAATTGCGACATGGCCGATTTGGAAGCGCAATTAATCGCTTCGCAAGCGCAACGCAACCGCATTATTGTAACCGACGGGGTGTTTAGCATGGATGGTTTTGTGGCGCCTTTGGATAAAATTTGTGATTTGGCTGATAAGTATAATGCTTTGGTAATGGTGGATGAATGCCACGCCAGCGGCTTTATCGGCAAAACCGGTCGTGGGACCATTGAAGCAAAAAATGTGATGGGTCGTGTTGACATTGTCACGGGCACTTTGGGCAAAGCCTTGGGTGGCGCTATGGGCGGCTTTACCAGCGGTAGAAAAGAAATTATCGAAATGTTGCGTCAACGTTCTCGTCCGTATTTATTCAGCAACTCTTTGGCCCCAAGCATTGTGGGCGCCAGCATTGCGGTGTTTGATTTGTTGAGTGAAACTACAACTTTGCGTGATAAATTAGAGTGGAATGTAAATTACTTTAAAAAAGGCATCAAGGCATCGGGCTTAGAAATTAAGGATGGCGACTCTGCCATTGTGCCGGTGATGTTGTACGATGCAAAATTGGCGCAGACCTTTGCCGCGAAGTTATTGGAGGAAGGCATTTATGTGATCGGTTTCTTTTTTCCGGTGGTGCCGAAAGACAAGGCCCGCATACGTGTGCAGTTGAGTGCGGCGCATGAAAAAGAGCATTTGGACAAGGCCATTGCGGCATTTGCGAAAGTGGGGAGAGAGTTGGGGGTGGTTAAGAATTAAAAATTAAAAATTTTGAATTAAAAATTGAGGGGGCAGAGTTTGTTTTGCCACGAACCCGCCTGCCATTGCATAGCCTGAGCGGCGGGGGTAGGTTACATCAATTGAATAAACTTTATTTCTTGAAAATTAGTGCAATTAGTGGCTTTTTTCGTCCTCCTTTTTTTGCCACGAATTACACGAATTAACACCAATTGATTAAACCGATTTTAGTGAAAATTAGTGCAATTAGTGGCTTTTTTCGTCCTCCTTTTTTTGCCACGAATTACACGAATTAACACCAATTGATTAAACCGATTTTAGTGAAAATTAGTGCAATTAGTGGCTTTTTTCGTCCTCCTT
>CANGGP010000010.1 GCA_947453445.1 Sphingobacteriaceae bacterium | reverse complement strand
CTTTTTTCGGTTAAATACTCACCCCAATGGTTAAAACGCAAACTATCGGCTGTTAGTAAGGATGGGATATAACCCCATGGATAAATTAAGTGATTACCAAATGAGTGCGCATTGATGGCCGCTTTGAATTGTCGATTATTGCAAAAATTACGCACGGCTTGTGTTTCGGGTTCACTGAAGGCCGAAGCACCTCTATATGTATCTGAAACGCCGTTTGGGGAAGAGCCAATGTTATCAAATCCCCAATTGTATCCATAGTTGCGATTTAAATCCACACCAAAACTACCGCCTGAATTTACACGTCTGTTTTTACGCCACATGCCGCCGCCATTCGGACTATTGGTTTGATTATACACATAACCATCGGGGTTAACACAAGGGATAAAAAACTGTTCGGTATTATCTACAATGCTTTTTATCTCGGCATTGGTGGCATAATTTTCGAGTAAGTACCACATGTAAAATATCAATTGCGACATACTTTGCGGCTCGCGGGCATGGTGCACTGCGGTATATAAAACTTCAGGTTCTGACTCGTCGGTATTGGGATTATCACTAATTTTTAAATACCATAAATTTCGACCCTCGATGCTTTGTATATTGCTTATGGGTTGTTTCACCGTGATCAAATTCGGATACAAAAGGGCCATGCTATCGATTATATTGGTCATTTCGCTGAGTGTAAAAAATCCGCCCATGCTTCCCAAATGAAAGTGATTAGGGGTTTTTATCGGCGACATATTGCAATCCGTTACCGTGGCAGCAGCTTTTAATGAAGCTTGGTTTCTTTGCACATAGAAAGCCGTGAGATCATCGATCAATATTTCAAAAGGAATTTGATTGGCCTTTAGCAAAGCGACTTCTGATTCGCTGATTTCAGCAATCACGCCACTTGCGCTGATATGGTCATGATCGGGCTGCCAACCCAGGGCCGCCAATTTTGGTAACAGGGTTTTTATCTCACCCTTAATGTTTACGCGCTGGTATTTTAAACTTTGGGCTTGCAAACCAATTACCAGCATGCAACAAGCAATTAAAATTATTTTTCTCATAATCTATCTATCAGATACTTTCACTTTAAGCGTGCATCTACATTCAAATTTAGTCTATTTTGCCGAATGCTTCAATAAATTCAGTCGTATTGAATCATGATCAGAGATTTAAAAAACAGACAGAAACACTGAGGTCACTTTTCAACACCTTACTATTGAAAGATACTTCAACGCTGCATTCATAAAGGCTCGAATGACTCTATTTTTGTAAATCAAGATGTCAGATTCATATCCTTTAAAAATAAGCCATAAGAAGCGACAACTGCTTTTTATTTTGCTTTTTTTGATTCTGGTAATTTCAAGTATGTTGGCGCAAAACCCACAACTGAAAAAAGAAATTCAACAACAAGAAAAATTAAAATCAAATCTTAAAAACTACATCCGCCAATATTCACAAGAAGCGGTGAATCAAATGGTAGAATTTAGAATTCCGGCTTCAGTTATTTTGGCCCAAGCTATTTTCGAAAGCGGCAGTGGCACCAGTGAATTAGCGAACAGTTCTAACAATCATTTTGGAATTAAATGTCAAGGCATTTGGTTGGGCGATACCATTGTGCGTAACGACGATGCATTAAACGAATGTTTTCGTAAATATGAAAAAGTAGAAGATTCGTACCGTGATCACAGTTTATTTTTGGTGAGCCGAAAACGTTATGCCAATTTGTTTGCTTATTCAATATTCGATTATCGTTCGTGGTGTTACGGACTTAAAAAAACCGGTTATGCCACATACCCGCATTACGCCGAAGATTTGATTCGCATTATTGAAGAACAGCATTTATATGAATTAGATAGAGTGCTGAGCTTATCTCCAATGATTGCAAAAAAGGCTAAGGATGAAAAAATTCCTGCTCTAAAAACAGTGAAAATAAATTCAAGTTTATACGACATGGCCGATTATTCAAAAAACGGCTTGTTATGGATGGATGAAAGAGATGTTTTGGTGCAGAGTGTCGACATGATTCTGCAAAATACTGAAATGGGCTCAATGGCCGGCAATCCATAATTTTGGCTGATTGTCTCAAACTGAAGCTTTCAATTATCAAATAAAAACACACAAATAAATCCCTAAAATCCAGTCCTTAAAAATTCAGCTTAACATGATGAATGTCTTTTGTGCAAACCACAGAAAGCATTACTTTTGGACTCTAAATTTACATTATGGATTACAGAATAGAAAAAGATACCATGGGCGAAGTGCAAGTGCCTGCTCATGTATATTGGGGTGCTCAAACCGAGCGCAGCAGAAACAATTTTAAAATTGGACCCGAAGCCAGCATGCCGAAAGAAATCATCCATGCATTTGGTTATTTAAAAAAAGCAGCCGCCTTGGCCAACTGCGAATTGGGTGTATTATCGAAAGATAAATGCGATTTAATTGCAAAAGTTTGTGATGAAATTTTAGCCCATCAATTGGATGATCAATTTCCATTGGTGATATGGCAAACAGGTTCAGGTACACAAAGTAACATGAATGCCAATGAAGTAATTGCTTACAGGGCGCATGTGATTTCGGGCGGTCATTTAAACGATGAAAAGAAAATTTTGCATCCAAACGATGATGTGAATAAATCACAAAGCAGCAACGACACTTATCCAACGGCCATGCACATTGCGGCTTACAAACAAGTGGTGGATATCACCATTCCGGGATTAGAAAAATTGCGCAGCACATTGCATCAAAAAGCTGAAGCATTTAAAGATATTATTAAAACCGGTCGTACCCATTTTATGGATGCAACGCCACTTTCATTGGGACAAGAATTTAGCGGTTATGTGCAACAAATCGACATGAGCATCCGTGCATTAAACAATGCTTTGGGTGCTGTGAAAGAATTGGCTTTGGGTGGCACAGCGGTTGGTACAGGGTTAAATACACCAAAAGGATATGATGTTTTGGTGGCGAAAAAAATTGCTGAATTAACCAAATTACCATTTGTAACAGCCCCAAATAAATTTGAAGCTTTGGCAGCACATGATGCCATGGTTGAATTGAGTGGTGCTTTAAAACGTACTGCTGTAGCCTTGATGAAGATCGCCAATGATGTGCGCATGTTATCATCAGGACCACGTTGTGGAATCGGTGAAATTGTGATTCCCGATAACGAACCGGGTTCATCCATTATGCCGGGCAAAGTTAATCCAACACAACCTGAAGCCATGACCATGGTTTGTGCCCAAGTAATGGGTAACGATGTGGCTGTGTCTATTGGCGGATCAATGGGTCATTTTGAATTAAATGTTTTTAAGCCGGTAATTGCTGCTAACGTATTGCAGAGTGCCAGATTAATTGGTGATGCTTGTGTAAGCTTTAATGATAAGTGTGCAGTAGGTATTGAACCAAATTTACCGATGCTCAAACAACACTTGGAAAATTCATTGATGTTGGTAACAGCTTTAAACACTCACATTGGTTATGAGAAGGCCGCTAAAATTGCAAAAACTGCACACAAAGGCAATAAAACTTTGCGTGAAGCAGCCATTGAATTGGGTTATGTAACCAATGAACAATTCGATCAGTGGGTGCGTCCTGAGGACATGATTGGTAGTTTGAAATAATTTCAATTCTTTTTTATCGAATCCCTTTTCAGAAATGAGAAGGGATTTTTTTGTTTCTGATCCTTTGCTTTCAAAAAATGGGAATTCAATGCTATAGTTTATAAGGGCATTTTGGTGTTAAGTCATTGGATATTGTGCTCTTCAATCGATATATTTGATACACTTAAACCAATAAAAGCATGAACTATCCATACCAAATAAAAAACCTTGAAGCTTACCATAAAGCTTATCAAGAAAGTGTTGAACAGCCGGAGGCATTTTGGGCCAACATCGCCGAACATTTTACTTGGAAGAAAAAATGGGACAGTGTTTTAAATTGGTCTTTTAGTCCTTATAAAGTTGAGTGGTTTAAAGGAGCTCAACTAAACATCACAGAAAATTGTTTAGACCGTCACTTGGAAAAAAATGGTGATCGTCCTGCTATTGTATGGGAAGCAAACAGTCCTGAACAAGCAGCCTTAACATTAACCTATCGCCAATTACATTTTAAAGTGATGCAATTTGCCAACGTTTTAAAAAACAATGGCGTAAAAAAAGGCGATCGCATTTGCATCTACATGGGCATGGTGCCTGAGTTAAGCATTGCCACTTTGGCTTGCGCACGCATTGGTGCCATTCATTCGGTGATATTTGGCGGATTTTCGGCACAAGCCATTGCCGATCGATTGGAAGACGCAAAGGCTGAATTTATTATTACTTGCGATGGTGCTTATAGAGGTGCGAAAGAAATTCCTTTAAAAGATGTGATTGATGATGCTTTAATTGGCAACCACAGTATTAAACGTGTGATTGTATACACCAGAACACATGCGCCTTTGAGCATGATTAAAGGCAGAGATGTTTGGTGGGAAGATGAAATTAAAAAAGTAGAATCAGATGGTAACCCCTATTTTCCTGCTGAAACAATGGATGCCGAAGATATTTTATTTATCCTCTATACATCAGGATCTACAGGCAAACCCAAAGGTGTGGTGCACACAACAGCCGGTTATATGGTTTGGACCAATTATACATTTGTAAATGTATTTCAATATGAACCAGGGCAGATACATTTTTGCACGGCAGATATTGGTTGGATTACAGGACATAGTTATATTTTATATGGTCCCTTGAGTGCAGGCGCTACCTCGCTGATGTTTGAAGGCATTCCTACATACCCCGACGCATCACGATTTTGGGACATTGTAGAAAAACACAAAGTGAATATTTTATACACTGCCCCTACAGCCATTCGCAGTTTAATGGGCTTTGGCTTAGAGCCTTTACAAAATAAAAACCTTTGCAGCTTGAAAGTTTTAGGTACTGTTGGAGAGCCCATCAATGAAGAAGCTTGGCATTGGTATGATGAAAATGTCGGCAAAAAAAATTCACCCATTGTTGATACTTGGTGGCAAACCGAAACAGGGGGCATTTTAATTTCGAACATTGCCAATGTAACGCCGGGTGTGCCTAGTTTTGCAACGCTGCCTATGCCGGGCGTACAGCCATGTTTGGTTGATGAAAAAGGCATTGAAATTGAAGGCAATAATGCAAATGGCAATTTGTGTATCAAGTTTCCTTGGCCGGGCATTTTACGCAGCACTTACGGTGATCATGAGCGATGCGAAAAAACGTATTTCTCCATTTATAAAAACTACTACTTCACCGGCGACGGCTGTTTGCGCGATGCAAAGGGCAACTACCGCATTACCGGAAGAGTTGACGATGTATTAAATGTGAGCGGTCATCGCATAGGTACGGCTGAAGTTGAAAACGCCATCAATTGTCATACCGGTGTGATTGAAAGTGCCGTGGTGGGCTATCCGCACGATATCAAAGGACAAGGAATTTATGCTTATGTTATTTTTTCGGGTATACACGAAAATGAAGAACACACCAGAAAAGATATTTCGTTAACGGTTTCAAAAATTATTGGTGCCATTGCCAAGCCCGACAAAATTCAATTTGTGAGTGCTTTACCCAAAACCAGAAGCGGTAAAATTATGCGCAGAATTCTTCGGAAAATTGCAGAAGGTGATACCTCTACTTTGGGCGACACCACTACCCTATTAGATCCTACCGTTGTTGAAATATTAATCGAAGGACGCTTATAAAATATACAATTGCACTCATAAACTAACACATGCCATTAATTGTGCATGAATGATATGATATTATAGGTTTAAATTTTTTAAATTCACCTAAAATTATGTCACGCTTGCTATTTAGGTATTCGCTTATTTTCCTCTTTTGTTTTGGGGCTTCGACATTTTTTTCTCAGAATTTAGAATTCAAATTATACAGCAAGGTACTTCGGCAAATTGAGGAGAAAAACTACAAGGGCGCTTTAAAATCAATGGATCAGTATTTTAAATACTTTTCCGACTCTCCCCGCATGTCAGACATGTTCTGCAACAGAGCCATTGTGCACATTGAACTAAAAGAAAACAATATCGCCATTGATGATTATGTGAGTGCCATTCAATATGATTCGCTGAATGCCGATTTGTATAAATTGAGGGGACAACTACTCTTAAAACTTGAAAGATACAATTCGGCACAAAAAGATTTTGACCATGCCCTTCGTCTCGACAGCAGCTTAGGTGAATGCTTTGCCGCGAAAGCAAAAATATACCATGCCTTGGGAGCCGATAATTTGGTGTGCAGCGCCTATTACCAAGCTTTACAACATGGTTACAAAGAAGCATTACAAAACATTGTAGCCACCTGCGACACAAACAATATTATTGTCTCAAGGTATTTGTTAAAGATACTGGATAAAAAAAGCACTGATTCTGATTACGGTTATTCAGAATTTAAGCCCATTAAAGTTGGCGGCAATAAGATAGAAAGATTAGAACAATACCTTTCGATGTTAAGAGATAAAAACGGCTTACCAATAAGCTTTAAACACTTAAACAATTGTTGTCCTTATAAATCAAATTACGGCACATTCGGTAAAGGCCTTTGTGACACCTATGAAATCAATTTGTATGGCGAAAGAAGGGTACTGTTTTTATCTTTGTATGATTATGATGAACCGCTAGTACCGGTGGGTTTGTATAGTACTTTTCATTTTCAGGAGTAAGGAAATTGCGAATCAAATTTTGATTAAGGCATCTCCACCCAATCCCCGTTTTCTTTAATCAAATTGATTAATTCATCCACGGCCGTATTGCTGGTTACATTCTTTTTCACCACTTCTTTGCCTTTGTATAAACTGATTTTATCTACACCAGTGCCCACATAACCGTAATCGGCGTCGGCCATTTCACCCGGACCATTCACAATACAGCCCATGATGCCAATTTTGATGCCTTTTAAATGGTTGGTGCGTTCACGTATTTTTTGTGTGGTTTCTTGCAAATCAAACAAGGTTCGTCCGCAACTCGGACAAGAAATGTATTCGGTTTTGCTGATGCGTGTACGCGTGGCTTGCAAAATACCAAAAGCAGTTGAGTTGGCCACTTGCGTGCTCACACATTGTTGTTGTTTGATCCAGATGCCATCGCCAAAACCATCAATTAACAAAGCACCTAAATCGGTGCTGGCATGCAATTGAAATTGTGATTCACTTAAGGATTTGTAATTGCATTTAAAAATAATCGGCAAGTGACAATCTTTGGCTTTTAGCTCAATGGCCGCGCGACGCAGCTCAGCCATGGTGTGTAAATTAAATGAATCCAATATCAAACACACTTTTTTGTCGTCTTTTATTTTTTGGATGAATTCATCACTCATTACATCGAGTGTAAGCGCCACAAAATTTAATTGATCAGACTTAATGTCAGATTTCAAATATTCTTCCCCGCAAAATAAAGGATAAGCCCTTTCTTGGCTTTTGAGTTTTTTCCAATTTTCAGAATTGTAGATAATGCCCAAAGTACCCGGAATCTGAAAGTCGATGCTGTTATCGCCGGCATATACATAATCTACGGCCATATCGTTTAAATTCCATTTATCCATTGGCACTGAATAAGCATAACCGATGCCAAATAATGAAGCGGCTGTGATATGTTGTTTCTCGCCAAAATCGGCAATCACAACCGGTACATGGTTTTTACCGATGTTCAACACTTCGCGCGTTATCACACGGTTGTGTTCAAATGGATTGTAAGGCACGTTACCTTCAATGTCTTTAATGAAAGCGTGTTCATGGCGTTTAGAATATCTTTCGGCCAGCATTTTTGCCACCGGAATTTCAAACTCCGGCTCTTCAGTTAATGAAACACGAATGGTGTCGCCCAAACCATCTTCCAACAAAGTACCAATGCCCACAGCCGATTTAATTCTGCCATCTTCGCCATCGCCGGCTTCGGTTACACCAAGATGCAAGGGATAATTGCGTTGGCTTTCCATCATCTTTGCCACCAACAATCGATAAGCTTCCACCATTACTTGAGTGTTGCTGGCTTTCATCGATATAACAATGTTGTAATAATTGTTGTCTTCACAAATGCGCAAAAACTCCAAAGCACTTTCAACCATGCCCAATGGTGTATCACCATAACGGCTTAAAATACGGTCGCTTAAGGAGCCATGATTTGTACCAATGCGCATGGCGGTACCATATTCTTTACAAATTTTCACCAAAGGTGTAAAGCGGTTACGAATGCGCTCGAGTTCAGCTTCATAGGCCGAATCAGTATAATCGATGGTTTCAAATTTTTTCTTGTCAGCGTAGTTACCCGGATTAACACGTACTTTTTCAATCACCCTTGCGGCAAACTCAGCTGCGTTAGGTGTAAAATGAATATCGGCACAAATTGGTGTATGGTAACCGCGTGACACCAATTCCTTTTTAATCAATTCTAAATTTCGGGCTTCGTTCATGCTTGGCGCAGTAATGCGAACCAATTCACAGCCCGCCTCTATCATGCGAATACTTTGTTCCACGGTTTTAATGGTATCCATGGTATCGGTAGTGGTCATGCTTTGAACACGAATGGGATGATGTGCCCCCATTTTTAAATCGCCAATGCTTACTTCCCTTGTAACAAAACGAGAGTAGGCAGTTAAACTATTGCAATATTTAGAGTATGAATTCATGCGTAAAATGTGAATACAAAAGTAACAAAACTATAGCGCTTTTGTTTTAAAATTGATGATGATCGCCATTCCTCTTGCGGGATGCATGAATAAAGGGCATTTGAACAAATTTTAGGCTTACCTAATTTCCAATTCATCACAAAAAATAAAGGAATCACCGCCCGCACCGTTATGGTATTCGGGCAGTTTACCGGCATTTTCGGCGATTACTTTTACATATCTGGCTTTTGTTGGATTGGCCAATTTTATTTCAAACTTCTTAATTTGCACATCCCAAGCGTCAGCCCCGGTGTTTGAGGTAAATTCACCCACCAATTGATAAGCACCGGTGCCATCATCAACAGCCACATACACCGATACCTTTTTTGGATACAAAATCCATGACCTAGAGTCTTGCAAACAATTCAAAGCCACATAGGATAAAGATTTTTCTTGTTTTAAATCAACAATGCATTCAAAATTTCTTTCTTGTATGCCCATCCAATCGCCTCTTCGCCAATTTAAATCGCCATAAATACCATCTACCAAACTTTCAACACCATTGGCCGAATATTGTGAATTGGTTGGATTCGTTAATTGAATTTGGTAGTTGTTTTTCAATTTGTAGAATTTAGCAATGGTAACCGCACTTTGGGCTGAATTGGAAAATACTTTGGCTTTCACAGTACAGGAACTATCCAAAACCAATTCTTTGGTATAAACCGCGGATGCCGGTGTTGGTTCGCTTCCATCCAAAGTATATACACATACATTTTTATCGCTGTTAATGGTTTCAATGCGCACTTGAATTTTATCTTTAAAAACTTGTGCTTGTGAATTAATGATCGGCGAAGGAATATAGGCCATGGCTTCCATTTCGCTGTGCGGACGATTTTCGAAGGCGACGCCATAATTTGTGACCATATCTCCTGTAAAATTTTTAATCACTTTTAATTCGCCGCCATTCACAATGTTTTCGTGTTTGATAAAAGAATTTAAACTTGACTTGCCGTTTAATTCAATGTGGTTAATCAATTCATCTGACACAGCGGCTTGACTGAGCACAAAAGTTTTCCCGTTCTCTAAATTAATTTTAACCTTCTCGCAAAGTGGTTCAGTAAGTACATACTCATTGCTACCCGGACAAACAGGATAAAATCCCATTTCAGCAAATACATACCAAGCACTCATCTGTCCGCAGTCTTCGTTGCCTATTAAACCATCGCTATCATTTTTATAAAAATTTCGTGCAATGTCTTTCACCAATTTAATTGATTTTTGCGGTGCACCAACGTAGTTGTATAAAAATGCCATGTGGTGACTGGGTTCATTGCCATGTGCATATTGGCCTATTAATCCGGTAACATCGGCTTGCTCACGGCCGCGGGTTTGTGAACTGGTGGTAAATAAATCATCCAGCTTTTTTTCAAAGGCTATTTCGTTGCCATGTAATTTGATTAAACCTTTTAAATCATGCGGCACATAAAATGAATATTGCCAACTGTTTCCTTCGGTAAAATGATTATTAATTTCGTTGCCGTAAAAAGGACTCAACCAAGTGCCATTTTTTCGTGGACGCATGAAGCCGCTTGATGCATCAAATAAATTTTTATAAGATTGCGCTCTTTTTCTAAAAACCAATTCATCGTCTTTCATTTTTAAACGTTTTGCAATTTGAGCGATGCACCAATCATCATAAGCATATTCGAGTGATTTACTCACGCTTTCGTTTTCATCGTCAACTTGCAAAAAATCTTTTTGGTTAAAAATCGGCAAGCCATATCCCGTGTAAGATGCAGAAGCTTTCATGGCCTTGTAAAGCAACATCGAATCTTTGATGGCAAGGCCTTTCATCCAAGCATCGGTAATTACAGACACCGAGTGGTAACCAATCATACAATCTGTTTCATTGCCCGACAATTCCCAGATAGGCAATCGTCCGGCATCTTTGTATTGCATTAAAAAGGAATTGATAAAATCCTTGGTTCTTTCTTTTTCAATGATGGTGAATAATGGATGAAGTGCTCTATAAGTATCCCATAGCGAAAACACACTATAATTTGTAAATCCGTAAGCTGTATGAATTTGGTTATTGCGCCCTCTGAATTGATTATCCACATCCATGTTTAAGGAAGGGTGAATGCAGCAATGGTAAAGGGCCGTGTAAAATTTGGATTTGTTGTTTTGATCAGCTTCGCTAATTTCTATTTTTTTGAGTTGTTTGTCCCAAGCCTCAGCTGCTGCGGCCTTGTATTGTTCAAATTGCCAGTGCGGCGCTTCTGCTTTTAAATTCGCCAAAGCACCTTCTTCGCTAACACCTGAAATGGCAACTTTGACCATGATTTTTTCGGTACCTACAAAATAAATAAAGGCGCCATCTGCACGGTTGGTGGTGGCCCATTCCTTTGTCATAACTTTTCGTTGTGATAAATAATCGATGTTTTTTATCGGTTTCGAAAACTTCATGGCAAAATAAACATGTTGTTCTTTGGCCCAGGCTTCGCTAACACGCATACCAATGATGGTGACACTATCAATCATTTTAAGGCGACTGGTGATGGTTTTATCGCGGTGCAATAAATCAATAACAAAGCCCGAATTTTGATTTTTTGGAAAAGCATATTGGTGAATGCCAACGCGTGGTGTAACAGTTAAGCGTGCATTGATTTGGTGATGACGCAATGTAACTTCATAATAGCCTGCACCGGCTTTTTCAGTGCTATGGCTAAATGGCGAAGCATACTGTTTCGGTTCTGCCGAAGGGATGCCGCAAAAAGGCATGATTAAAACATCACCCCAATCGCTGCAACCTGTGCCGCTTAGGTGTGTGTGAGTAAAACCATACACAATGCTATCGCTGCGATGATAGCCGCTACAACCATCCCATGAGCCGTCGATTCTTGTATCCGGACTTAACTGCACCATGCCAAAAGGCATCACAGCACCCGGAAATGTGTGACCATGCCCTGCTGTGCCAATCATTGGATTCACATAACTGCTTAATTTTTCTTGTGCACTTAAATCGTAAAAATTTGCCAGCGCCAGTAAGGCACTCAGCTTTAAAATGAGTTTGTAATTTGTTTTCATGTTTATCGAAACTGATAATTAACACCCAACACTTGGGTTAATAAGGTGTCAGGCGCATCAATGGCAACAGCCCTACCTTCAATTTTTGGCGATACCGGCGAAAATTCTGCCAAATATTCTTCCATCACATCATGCAACCAAATGCCCTGCTTCACCGGATTGTGCACGTTTAACATACGGCATAAAACATTATCCGGATCACCATCGCGTTCACAAGCTACCATGGTATAAATTTTTTCCAAATCAATTGGTTCATTTTTAATCAATACTTCCTGAACACGTTTCCCTTTTTCTTCGCCAATACAAAAGGTCACCTTCATGCCATTAAACCTTACAAACCATCCGCCAAAACGCTTGGTAGGATCTTTTGCAAAAGCATTCTCCAATTCTTTTTCCAGCCAATTCCAAATTTGTTTTCCTTTTACATCGGCTGTTTTTACTTCTGAGTTAACCGGCAACATCGACCATAAATAATCACGGGTAATATCTGCAACGCCGGTTTCAGGATTCGGTACCAAGGGTGGACAAAACCTAAAACCGTTAGAAACTGCAATATCAGTTTTCATTTTCCACATCACAGCATCGGTAATTAAATTATCCATTGGTGTTTCAATCACAAAATAACGCACCAAAGGAGTTTTGGTTTGACCCAATACTTCCGTTAATATTTTTTTATAAGGCTTCTTCGCTTTTTCAATGCGGTTCAACATGTCTTCATCCGGCTTGTATTTTTCAGGATCCACATCAATGAGTTGGTAAACTTCATCCTTAATTTTACCGTTTTCTATTACAATGTCTAATTTTCCTAAAAAAGACGCAAAGGCACCCGGTTCGGTAACCTTGGCATACTTGCCTTGCAAAGGTTGACGAATGCGTTCATGTGTATCGGCGCCTAAAATATAATCAACCCCAATGGCTGCTTCCTGCGATGCCAGATGAAGTTGTTGCGCCAAGCCCATGTGTGATAAAACAAAAACGGCAGCGCATTTTTTTTCTTCACGCAAAATTTTTACATACTTCGCTAAGTTAAATTGCGGTTTTGTAAACTTGATGCCCTTTGAGTAGGCCGGTGATTGACGAACCGGAGTTAAAGGATCGTTGTACCCGATAAATCCAATGCGCATGCCACCTAAATTAAATATTTGATATGGCGGAAATAAAAGATCATGCTCTAAATCATCGTTGTGAAACATGTTCGCACACACCTTAGCAGCTGTGTAGGTATTCATGTCGTGCATCATCATTTGTTTGCCGTACACCACTTCCCAATTACCGGGTAAAACCAAATCATAATTTAATTGATTTGCCAATGGCACGATGGCCCTTCCTTCGGTTAATGATGCCATTGCAGATCCTTGAAAACAATCACCGCCATCAATCAATAATGTATTTAAGGGATTTTCATTTCTAATTTCATTGATCATGGTTTTGAGTGTGGCAAATCCACCGCGCTTTTTATACACGGCTTTGTTGTTTTCCCAAAAAAACTCATCATGTACATCAAGCTGGGCATGTAAATCGGAGGTGTGTAAAATGGTAATTCGTTGTGCTTTTCCCTTTGCTAAAGCCGGATTTTTTATAATCTCTTTTATTTTATTTTCTTCCTGCAACCAATAAGATAAAGCAGGCGCTAAACCCAAACCAAGCAAACTAAGACCTGAGTACTTTAAAAATTCACGTCTGTTTTTACCTTGCTCATTTTGGTGTTGATCTTTGTTTTCGATTTCTTCGTGGTGACAATTACATTGACAACCGGGAATATGACATTTTTCTTTCTCCATCTGAATTTAATGAGGTAAACGGTCTCTAATTACACCATACACATAAGTACCAAAAACAGCGCTTAGTAAAGCAACCAACATAATGCTGGCACCCGAGCCTACCAAGGCGTATAAGGGTCCGGGACAAGCCCCTGTTAAAGCCCATCCAAAACCAAAAATTAAACCACCGAAAATATTTCCTTTGTTAAACTCTTTTTTCTCGATGGTTATTTCTTCACCATTAATTGTCTTCACTTTAAGTCTTTTGAGAATTTGAATGGAGATTAAACCCACCACAATGGCCGATGTTAAAACACCATACATGTGGAAAGATTGAAAGCGAAACATTTCTTGAATGCGATACCATGATACCACTTCTGATTTAACAAGGATAAACCCGAAAATCATGCCGATAAATAAATATTTTATGCTTTTCATTTTTTTCTAAAAATTAATTTGATGATGACGAATTACAAATGCATGATATAAGGCAACACAAACCAGGTCATGAGTAGGCCGCCAATAAAAAAACAACAGGTGGCAATAAGCGAAGGCCATTGTAAATTTGAAATCCCCATGATGGAATGACCGGAAGTACAACCCCCGGCATAGCGTGTTCCAAAGCCAACCATAAATCCGCCTACCACAATTAAAATAAATCCTCTCAGTGTCAGTAAGGCATGCCAATTAAAAAATTCTTGGGGCATCAAACCTGAATATTCTTTAATTCCATATTGATTCATACTTGCAACAGCAGCTTCATTTAATTGAACTGGATTTGGATTTTGTAATAACACACCGGCAAAAAATCCACCCATGATAATGCCAAATGCAAAAAACAAATTCCACGAATGTCCTCTCCAATCGTATTTAAAAAACTCAGAGCTCGTTGGAATGCAAGCGGCACAAATATGCCTGAGCGTTGAAGAAATGCCAAAGGTTTTATTACCGGTTAATAATAAAGCAGGCACCATTAATCCGATTAAAGGGCCGGCAATATACCAAGGCCAGGGTTGTGTTAGAAAATTCATAATTCAATTTTAATGTTAATGTTACTATTTTCTTTTCATTTTTTTTTGAGTTTTTCAAATGGTCCATATTTATGCGCTTGTTCGGTGAATTTATCCGCATAAGGACCATAAGGATAATCAATTGGTTTGGTTTTCAGGTTTGGCCAATCATGGCTTAAATCCATGTTTGGGCGTTCTTGTGAATTTACAAATGCGGCAATGTCCCAAGCTTCTTCGTCACTTAATTGCGGATTTTTAAATGTGGCCCCTTGCGGCATATTGTATTTGATAAAAGATGTAAATCGAATAATGCGATGCAAACCGGCACCACGGTTATAACTGTTTATACCCCATAATGGCGGATATTGAAAAGACGCGCTGTCACTGTTTTTTTTACCCGCTCCGTTTGCTTGATGACAGCTAACACATTTTATTGCAAACAAGGTCTTGCCATTTTCGGGAGAGGCAGCTCTGTTTAAAAAATTAAGTTCCTTTAAGCCGGCACCTTTGGGTCGCTCTCCTTTTTTAACATCCTTGCCCAACCATTTCATGTAAGCCACCATGGCCTTCATTTCTTTGCCATTGCTGTCGATGGCTTGTCCGTTTAAACTGCGCATAAAACAATCGTTGATGCGCTTGGGAATGCTCTCCATTTTACCTGATCGTTCGCGAAACTTGGGATAAGTTGAATACACGGCACCATAGTTATTGCCAAAGGCTTTGGTGCCTGCGTCTAAATGGCAGTTCTGACAATTCATGCCATTGCTGCTGTGTTGAATTGTGCCCTTTGGCCCATAATAGTGTGCTGTATTGGCGATTAAATTTCTACCATAGCGCAATTCATTTACATTCGGCTCATTTTGCCATGCACTTGTATCAGGTGCTTGCCAAATGGAATCATTGGGTGACTTAACAGAATCAGTGATAAGAACTTCTTCGTTTTGAAACCATTTGGGTGCTCCTTCACCTTTGTAGGCAATAAATAGATAAAACAACAAAATAACAATGGCAAATAATAAAAAGCGAACCCAGAAAAGCAGTCGATTCACTGCCTCATAATATTTCCGGTATTTTTCTTCTTCTTCCAAAACAAAGGCAATTTAATAAATTTAAAGCTTTTGACTATAATATGCTTTATTAAAAACACCAATAGCCATCAATCTAAAATGCATCAACCAAACTCATGTATCGTAATTGTAATGTACTTTTAATCCCTTTGCATTTTTCAAGTCGAATATATTTTGTTTGCCCCGCTTCCAAATCAAAAAAATTATCTGAAAAGATATAGTTTTGTGTTTCGCTAAATACATACACATCTTTTGCAAACACATCCGAATGAAGGCTGTATAAGCCATTGCCCATATCTTGCATTTTAATTTTTGACGGCATTAATTTTAAATTTTGTGGACTGGTATAGAAGTAATTTGTTTTCGCTATTGTTCCCAGATCACTTTTTAATTCAACTTGTAAATAAACAGCCGCACTATCAAAAATTGGTAATGCTTTTTTATCAATCTTAATTTGTCCTACTTTTAACACATCAAGACTTATGTTTTGTTCGGTTTCCCAAAGAATTTGCGATTTAAAATTTTTCAAACAAATGTGCAGCTTGGCTTGAAATGCCTGAATGCTGTCACTTACTATGCTTACCTGAATTGATTGTTGATTGTTTGACACATGCAGTAAATGCGGATGGTACAAGTATTTTAAATGATAAAACAAGGCCTTAGGCGTGCCATCATATTCTAAAGCAGACCATGAAATGCCCGGCCAACAATCGTTCAATTGCCAAAACATGGTCCCCATGCAATAAGGTTGATTGCTGCGATGCGCTTCAATGGCTGTTTTCATGCCATCGCGCTGCAACAATTGCGAAACATAAATATACTTCGATAAATCTTTTGGCACCTTATAATCCCTTTGCATATACGTCTCAATCGTTTCAAATCCGGTTTTATGTTTTTGATGGGCTTTCATGGCTTTTGATTGAAGACTCAAATCTGCCTCTGCACAAAACTGTTTGCATGTTGCCAATGATGGCATGGATTGAAATCCATACTCTGACATAAAACGTCCAACTTTTTTTGTATACACATTAAATTCTTGCATGCCCCACCAAACGCCCCAATAATGCGAATCGCCTAATTTTAAACTTTCTTCATGTCCCCAGCCGATTGAAGGCGATGATGGCCAATAATGGGCACCGGGATCATACGTACTTAAAGTTTGTGGAATAATTTCGTGAAACAGTTTTTGATAGTCTTGCCAAATTTTTGCCGAATCTGAAGTGGAATAAGCAAATTGTTTTTGCCATCCCCAATTGTGCCAAGCTTCATCGATTTCGTTGTTGCCGCAATACAAAGCCAAACAAGCATGGTTGCGCAAGTGAATTGTTTGTTCTTTCACTTCTTCTTTTACGTTTTCAAAAAACGATGTATCACCCGGATACATCGCACAAGCAAATGCAAAATCCTGCCAAAGCATGATACCATATTTATCACAGGCATCTAACAATGCCTCATTGGCATATACACCGCCGCCCCACAAACGTATCATATTGATGTTTGCCGCTTTAAGTTGTTTCACAAAATCATTTATCTCTTCAACTGCTTGATGTTTTAATAGTACATCAGTAGGCACATAATTGGCACCTTTCACAAAAACCTTCCGGTTGTTTAGTTTAAAATAAAATGATTGACCAATGCTGTCATGCTCTTGCATCCATTCTAATTTGCGGATGCCAACATTCAGATCTGTTTCAGCCAATTTGAATTTGCCGTCAAGGAGTTTAATTTTAAAATGGTACAAATTTGCGGCACCGGCACCATTGCTCCACCACAAACGCGGACGATTGATTGAAAACGAAATGGTGTCACAGTTCAGCCCTTCATGCACCATTACCCTTTTGCTAATTTTTTTTACTGAAGCACCGTACTTATCTTGATCGGCAAAACTCAATTCGTACAAAAAACTTCTGTTCACATCCGATTTTGAATGAAGAACAATGTTTACGTTCGCTAAACTATCTGTCAGCGATTGCAATTGATAATGGCAATCGGTAATTTGAAGATTGTTCCAAATTCGCAATTTTACCGGTTTCCATATACCACACGAAACAAAGCGCGGGGCAAAATCCCAGCCATACTGAAACTGCGCTTTACGGCTAAAAACACGCGTACCTTCGGGTAATTGATAGGATAAATTTTTTGCCGCAAATTGTTCCATTTGAATGGCAGAACTAAAACGAATGTTTAATACATTCATCCCAATTTTTAATTTGGTGCTTACCTCTGCCTGCCAAGTGCGAAACATGTTATTCGCTTCAAGTAAAGGCGAACCGTTTAAACTCACATTGGCATAGGTATCTAAGCCTTCTAAAACCAAATCACAATGGTGAACAGCTAAAAAATTACTATCAAGCTTAAATTTACATTGGTATTCCCAGTTTTTTTCTTCCACCCAATTTAGTTTGGTATGGTTATCGGCAAAATAAGGATTCGGAATTTTATTCTGTTTATATAAATCAAGATAAACATTACCGGGCACTGTGGCCGGCATCCAATTTGATTGATCACTTTGTTTAAATTCCCAACCTTCGCTTAACAGCAGTTCTTTTACTTGCGCTTTTACAGATATGAAGCAGCCCCAACAAATTATCAGCAATTGACAAAACTTAATCATGTTGCGATAATACTTGTTTCATATTTTTTATTTCATCGGCATCGCAGCACAAAGCATTGCTGGTGATTGCGGCAGAATGAAATTCAGTACATGCGGTTTGTGAACGAATAGCACCAATGTTTGCCGCACGAATACCGCCACCGGCCAATATGCCCAATTTGTTTTGGCACCTGTGTCGCCATTCGTTTAATTGCTTGCTGCCCAACAAAGCATTTTTTTGAAGGCCACTGCTCAAAACACGGGTGAAGCCCAAACTGATAATTTCTTCAATGCCTTCATTCGCATTTACACATGCATCAATGGCCCGATGAAAGGTAATTTGCATTGGCCCGGCGGCCTCTACAATTTTTTTGCAAGCATTTAAATCAATGTGATTATTTGCGGTTAAAGCCCCAAAAACAATGCCTTGCACCCCAAGATTTTTACAATACAAAACCATGTTACACATTTCATTTATTTCCTCTTCGTTGTAAACAAAATTCCCTTCACGACAACGAACCATCACAAAAAAAGGCAAATGCAATTGTTCCTTTGCTGATAAAATATCTTCTTTCAGCGGTGTAAGGCCACCCACCATGTAATCGCGACACAGTTCAATGCGATCGGCACCGGCAGCCTGCGCAACAATGGCCGACTGTATATTAAAACAAGCTATTTCGAGCACTGTTTTTTGCATCACATCAAACTAGCGGCATCAATCAATTGATTATTGATTTCAGGTGAATACACAGCATAATTAAATCCCTTTTGTAAACAATAGGCACCGTGCTCACCCTTTTTATTAATGGCGATAAAACCAATTTGCAATTCATTTAATGGTTTATTTCGGTTTTTCGCACTCACAATAATTCGCTCTACAGCCTTTTTACAAGCCTCTTGCGGCGATAATCCCTGACGCATTAATTCAACCACTGTATGACAGCCCGCAATGCGAATTACTTCTTCACCATGACCAGTGGCTGTTGCAGCGCCCACTTCATTGTCAACAAAAAGTCCGGCCCCAATAATTGGCGAATCACCCACTCTACCATGCATTTTAAAAGCCATGCCACTGGTGGTGCAAGCGCCTGATAAATTGCCATTGGCGTCCAAGGCAATCATGCCAATGGTATCATGGTTTTCAATATTTACTTTTGGTTTGTATTCCGACTTTTTTAACCATTCCTTCCACTCTGCTTCTGATTCGGGCGTAAGCAAATTTTCTTTTTTAAATCCTTGACTCAAGGCAAAATCCAAAGCACCACCCCCAACAATCATCACGTGCGGTGTTTTTTCCATCACAGCCCTAGCTACCGAAATTGGATGAACAATATTTTCAAGGCAAGCCACTGAACCGATGTTACCCAAATGGTCCATGATACACGCATCTAGAGTGACTCTGCCATCGCGATCAGGCCGACCACCCAAACCCACACTGCGTTCATTGGGATCGCCTTCCGGAATTTTCACCCCTGCTTCAACAGCATCCAAGGCTGTTCCATTTTTCGACAAGAACTCCCAAGCCGCTGCATTGGCCTGAATGCCAAATCGCCAAGTTGACATAACAATGGGTTTAATATTCTTTTTACTGTTTTCCAAAACCATGTTGGTCGCTTTTGATTTACTCACCGTAAATACCGAAGCCGTTAGTGCCGATAATTTTAAAAATGCTCTTCTGCTTGTTTTCATATTATTTCACTTTTATTTCATCACAAAACAACCAGGCGTCTTCACCGGCGCCGGGCATTCCCGCTACTATTTTGCCCTTGTTTTTTGCCAATACCTTAATGTATCTTGCTTTGGTTGGCGCCAGTTTAAAAATAGCATGGCGTTCGTCAACAATTTCAGCGCTTGCCAAATGTCCAACAGGCGTATACAACTTGCCATCTTGCGACACAAAAACCTGAACCTCCCTTGGTAAATAAATCCAATTTAATTCTTCCTTTAAAAAACCAATCTCTATCTGCTGCATTTGCTCCACTTGTTTTAAATCTAAAACCACCTCCATATCATCACCGCTCCAACCCAGCCACTGATCATTCATGCGGGGCAAACTTGCACTTTCTCCATTCACCATCACAAAATGGCCGGCATTGTAATATTTGCTAGGTTCTTTTGTAAAAATTAAATTTTTATTTGTCGCCTTATTGTTATCGAAGTTGCGAACCAAAATTCTACTTTTAATTTTACCATCCTGAAACAAAGCTGCTTTAATTTGAATGTTACCTGTTAAGGCAATGGGCGCAGTATATTTTTCCGACTCCATGCGCGGATCAGAGCCATCGCGTGTAAAACGAATCTCCCCCAAATAAGGATTGGCCAACAATTCCAAATACACATCATTGCCTTTTACATCATTGCGCACTTTATAATTTACCTGATAAATCCCCTTGGCATAATTCACTTGCATTTTATCCAACAAAGCAAAATGTTTTTGCAAGCGCTTTAAAAAATTAGCCTCATTTTTATTTTCAACATTGGTCCACAATACTTCAGCCAAAGCTGCCATTCGAGGCATACTCATGTATTCAACATGCTTTTCATTTAAAATATATTCTGTCCACACATTGGCCTGAGCGCCCATAATGTATTGCGCTTCTTGTGCATTGAGTGATTTCGGTATCGGATTATAAGCATACACTTTTTCCAAAGGCGTAAAACCGCCAATGGCCAATGGTTCATCTCCCGGCGAAGCTTGGTAATGGTCGAAATAACAATGACTACCCGGCGACATCACCACTTTGTGATTTTGTTTTGCTGCAGCAATGCCTCCATCTTCACCACGCCAACTCATCACCGCCGCATTGGGTGCCAAACCACCTTCCAAAATTTCATCCCAACCTATAATTTGTTTACCCTTTGCATTCACATATTTTTCAATGCGTGTGATAAAATAACTCTGTAAGGCATGTTCATCTTTTAAATGCTCGCGCTGAATCAAGGCTTGGCATTGGGTACAAGTTTTCCAGCGGGTTTTCGGACATTCATCTCCGCCTATGTGAATGTATTTTCCGGGAAACAAAGCCATCACCTCATCCAACACATCGGTTAAAAAATGATAGGTAGAATCCTTACTGCAAAATACATCTTCAAAAACACCCCAACCTTTAGCAACATCCTGTGCCTTGCCGCTGCACGATAACCATGGATAAGCCGAAATGGCTGCTTGCGAATGCCCAGGCATTTCAATTTCGGGCACAACGGTAATTTGCCTGGCTTGGGCATAAGCCACAATTTCTTTCACTTCCTCCTGGGTATAATATCCGCCATAATTCAAAGTGTCAAATTTACTATCGCTGTACTTGCCAACCATACTGCCTTTGCGGAATGCCCCCACCTTGGTCAAATTAGGATATTTTTTTATTTCAATGCGCCAACCTTGGTCCTCGGTTAAATGCCAATGAAAAGTATTCATTTTGTACATCGCCAAAAAATCAATGTATCGCTTGATAAAACTAGTCGGAAAAAAATGCCGACACACATCCAAGTGCATACCACGCCAAGTAAAACGCGGTTGATCTTGTATACTTAAACAAGGCAATTGAATTTGACTTTTAGTATCAGCATTGATCAACTGTTTTAATGTTTGAATACCATAAAAAATACCACTGGTATCACCCTGAATCAAAATTTTATTTGCGGTAATGTTTAATGTATATGCTTCGGCAGACTGAAGCGATGCAGACCTTAGCTGTAAAACAACACAATTTGCCTGCGTACTATCATTGCTCCTCGAAAGATTAAAACCCAATTGTTGTTTTAAGTAAACATTCAAATTATCGTATGAATTTTCTAATTTGCGCGAAGTAAAAAAAACTTGCGTTTTCGACGACAATAAAAAACTGCCACTTTTTAATTGATACTGATTAGGCAAAGGAATCACAGGCCATTCAAATTTACTTTGCGCTAAATTGGGCAACAAACAAATGGCAAAAAAGAAAAGCAATAAATGTTTCATTATATTAATGACTTAAATTTTGTGGGGCTGATAAATCAATGTCTTGTTGTTTTAAAATGCCTTTTACTTTCCAACCATAAAATGCCAAATAAGTAAAACACATCACACCAACCACATAACTGTATTTAATGCCGAGCAAGTTCGAACCCGCCAACCAGCCTTGCAACCAGCTCACCAAGCCACCACCCATAATCATCATAATTAAATAACTCGAACCTTGGTTGGTAAATTTTCCCAAGCCGGCAATGGCCAAAGTAAAAATACAAGGCCACAAAGTAGAACAAAACAATCCCACACTAATAAAAGCATACACACTCATTAGACCACTGCTAATCATACCTGTCACCAAGGCTGCAATGCCGCATAACGAATAAATCAATAATTGTCGCGCAGGATTTCCGCCACTCATCATGTCAGCAATAATCATTACCAAAATCACAAACACATATGGATAAAATACCGTTAAATCACTTTTTGCAATGGCATTCACAAGCATAAAAACCCCAAATGCAAGATATGGCATGATAAATCGCAACACACTTTTAATTTGTCCTGATGTTGTAAAAGCCCCGGCAGAGCCTGTCCAGCGACCAATCATCAAACTGGCCCAAAACAAAGAAATATACGGCGCTGCTTGCGAAGTTTCAATGTGAATGTATTGTTTCATATATTCCGGCAAGTTCGAAGCCGTTGATACCTCAACGCCCACATACAAAAAAATGGCCAACATGCCCAAACTCAGTTGCGGGTATTTTAAGGAACCACTGCGTGTTTTTGTTTGCGGTGCATCCTTTGCATCCTCATCATTAAAAATTTGATTGGGCAAATTCGACATTTTAAAAATGACGGCCACAATTAAAAAGGCAGCACCCAAAATCAAATACGGAAATTTCACCGCGCCAATGTCATTTAATTTTAAACCACTTCCCACTTGTCCAAATATGGCAAAACTTACCACCAAGGGACCAATTGTTGTACCTACGTTATTAATACCACCCGCCAAACTCAAACGCTGTGAGCCTTTTGAAGACTCGCCCATCACAATCACCAAAGGATTGGCAGCAGTTTGTTGTAATGAAAAACCAAGTGCCACAATAAACAAACCGCTTATCATTAAACCAAATGAAACCATTTCTGCAGCAGGATAAAATAACAAAGTACCAACAGCGGAAATCGTTAGTCCTAAAGCAATGCCATTTTTATAACCCAACTTGTTTAATATATCGCCGCCGTTTAATTTCGACAATAAAATATATAAAATAGAACCAACAGTGTAAGCCACATAAAAGGCTACTGAAATCAACTGACTTTGCCATTGTTCCAAGTGCAACTTTTCTTTAAACACCGGAATTAAAATATCATTGCTGGCGGCTACAAATCCCCAGAAGAAAAAAACAGTAATTAAGGTAATAAATTGAGAGCGCTTTGCTTGCATAGATAAACGGTTAAATTTATCCCAATGTAACATTTCAATCCTAAAAACGAAAACCAATTTTTAAAGATTAAAAATAATTTTTAAGACACGCAGATGATCGCCTAAACAAAAGCAAACAGTTTAATGCGGCGCTCAATAACACTTTCTTTGTGTTTCCAAAATCTCACAAGCAGTACTATCATTCATGTTCTCTTGTTTTACACAAAGATCATAGGCTTTATCCCAACTATCACTTTTAATTACTGCTGTAAATTCAGTGTCAGGACCTTTGCAGCTGCAGGTGTAATTTCGTTCACACGAAAACAAAGAAAAGAACAACAACATCAAAAAAAATTGTTGTGTTTTTTTTAATTGGAGAGCATTTCTTTTCATACCATTAAATTAGTACATTCTTTTTTAATAGCATTCATTTTTTTAAATTTTATGCCTGATAAGGGCGCCCCCCCAAAGCAAAAAAACCATAATCATGCACCCAAGTTTTTTTTCTTTGGTGGCCGGGCTGCTTCGGGCTTCGGCCTCCTCGTCACATGGCTTCGCTACGCTGCGCCGTGCCTGCGGGGGCTCCCCCTTCGCATCCCTGTCGCAGCATTTCGGTTCTTAAATTTATCGCAACAGCGCAATCTTTAAATTCACTTTATACTGTGAATCACCCGATAAAAAATAAGCACATTCCTGAAGCTTAATTCGTAAATTTGAAAATAAATTTTATCCATGCAATTATTAAGTCCTAGCAATTTTAACGACTACGAGCTCATCGACTGCGGTAATTTCGAAAAACTCGAAAGATTCGGAAAATACATCACCATTCGTCCCGAACCACAAGCTGTTTGGCCATCGGTGATGGGTAAAAAAGACTGGGAAAAACAAGCGCATGTAAAATTTATACCTAAAAACAGCAGCAGCGGTGATTGGCAAAAATTAAAACAAATGCCTGATCAATGGGAGATCACATATCGGCTGAAGAATCAAGAGACAAGAGGCGATAAACAAAAAGCAGGAGGCAGTGCGCAAGGAGAAGACATTACATTTCGTTTGGGATTGACTTCATTTAAACATGTGGGTGTTTTTCCTGAACAAGCGGTGAATTGGGATAAAATTTATGGGTTTTTAAAAGACAAGCCAAAAGCAAAGTTCTTAAATTTATTTGCCTATACCGGCGGTGCTTCGCTTGCGGCAAGGGCTGCAGGAGCAGATGTAACGCATGTCGACAGCATTAAACAAGTGGTAACCTGGGCCAACGAAAACATGCAAAAAAGTAAACTCGACAATATTCGTTGGTTGGTGGATGATGCTTTAAAATTTGCCAAGAAAGAACAACGCCGTGGCAATACCTACCAAGGCATCATTTTAGATCCTCCGGCCTTTGGTCATGGTCCAAATGGCGAAAAGTGGAAATTGGAAGACAACATTGCCGAAATGATGGAAACTGTTTTACAAATATTGGATCCCGCACAACACCTTTTAATTTTAAACGCCTACTCACTGGGCTTTTCAGCCTTGGTGCCTGAAAATTTACTGCGACCATTTGCACAAAAACACAAATCTGACCTAAGCATCGGCGAATTGTATTTAAATGCAAGCAGCGGTGTTAAGCTGCCACTGGGCGTGTGGGGCAATTTAAAAAAATGATAATTGTTGAATTTTGCATGAAAAACCATATATTTTTAATTTTTAATTTTTAATTCTCAATTATTAATTAATAATGCGTATATTTGTATCCTTCAATAGAAGATAGTATTCTCGATCAGTTTGTCATTCAAAACACAATCCAATTAATTTTACATTTTTTATTCAAGGGCAGGCAATTTTTTGTTGCATGTTAAACAGTTAATAAAATATAAACCGGTTCGGTAGTATCGAATCAAAAAACAAAACAAAATGAACAAAGGAACAGTAAAATTTTTCAACGATGCCAAAGGCTTCGGATTTATTAAAGGTGAAAACGGCGAAGAAATCTTCGTGCACGTTACAGGTTTAAACGAAGACATCCGCGAAAATGATGAAGTTATTTATGAAACAGAAAAAGGAAAAAAAGGCTTAAACGCTGTAAACGTTTCTCTAGCTAATTAATAAATACAATTCGAGCAAATTAAAAGCAGGCCCCAAAGGCTTGCTTTTTTTTGTCCATTATTTGCCACGAATTACACGAATTAACACAAATAGCAAAAAAGCACCATTAATAATATTTATTCCAATCTATTGTTTAAAACCCAAACAATATTTATTTACATTTAATGAATAAGATTCACCATATAAATAAAAATTATGCAACACCCGCTTTACACCTGCCTTTGGTTTAATAACAATGCCAAAGAAGCAGCCGACTATTACTGTAGTATTTTTAAAGATTCAAAAATTACTTCCCAAAATCCCATGGTGGTGATGTTTGAATTGAATGGTTTTAAATTCATGGGCTTGAATGGCGGCGATCAATTCAAGTTCAACGAATCGGTTTCGTTTGTGATTGAATGCGATACACAAGAAGACATTGACCACTATTGGAATGCGTTCACCAAAGAGGGCAAAGAAAGCCAGTGTGGCTGGTGTAAAGATAAATACGGTGTTTCTTGGCAAGTGATCCCAAAAATATTGAGTCAACTAATGGGCGACAAAGAAAAAGGTCCGCGTGTGATGCAGGCCTTTTTGAAAATGAAGAAATTCGACATCGCCACTTTATTGCAAGCTTAATTTTTGAATGCAAAGCCTTACTGCGCATAAGGAACCCATCTTTGGTTTAGATTTGCTGCGAAGCATCGCCATTGGTATCGTTATCTTATCGCACACGGCCTTTATTTTACAACCTTCTTTTCCGGGCTTTCCTTACATACCCACACCCGATGGTGTAGATTTGTTTTTTGTGTTGAGCGGATTTTTAATCGGCACCTTGCTTCTGCAACAAATTCAAGCAAAACAGAACATCAGTACCGGTATTGTATTTCAATTTTTAAAACGCCGTTGGTTTAAAACCCTGCCAAGTTATTATGTGTTTTTAGTATTGAACCTTGTTTTGGTCAGCAGCGGTGTATTATATGGCACCATTAACAAATACGCCATCACCTACTTCGCCTTTTTTCAAAATTTTTATAAATCCTTCGACTTTTTCTTCTGGGAATCCTGGAGTTTAGCGGTAGAAGAATGGTTCTATTTACTATTCCCATTTTTACTTTTGTTTTCACACGGTTTCTTCAAAATACGCTTGAAGTTTGCTTTTTTAGGCGCTGTGCTTTTGATGGTGATTTTGCCGTTAATATGGAGATTACATTGTTTAAATATATACGTGCAACACGAGGTATATTTCCGCCGCATGGTGCTCGCCCGCCTCGACACCATTGCATTTGGCTTATTGGCAGCTTTTTTTCACATGTATTATCCTAAGGTGTGGTACAAATTCAAATACCCTGCGTTCATCACAGGTATTATGTTAATGTTGTATTTATTTCGCTTCGGTGAAAATTACCATCCCGATTTTTACAAAACTTATTTTGGAAGTATAGAAGCCTTCAGCATTTTATTATTATTGCCTTTTTTAAATTCATTGGGCACTGAAAAAATACCACTGCGGCCTTTTCGTTTTACTGCAAAAATTTCATACGCCATGTATTTGATCAACTTACCTTTAATTCTCATTTTTAAACCACAGATTGAAAAGTTACCAGCCACCTATAACATTGCGGTGTTTGTGGCCATTTGGATTGGCATTTACTTTGTGTCTTATTTATGGTACCGCTTTTTCGAAAAACCGGTCATGGATTTGAGGGATCGATCTTGATGCATGACCATTTTTATTGAAAATCTGCGTCAACATTTGTTTCCTATAATAAATCCTATATATTTGTTATTACAAACTCTGATTATGGCGGGAATTTATTTAGCATTCAACTCCAATCATCTTCTTGAGAGCAGAACGCAACTTCTAAACACATTGGTTAAATCAGGTTTGCAAAGCTTTCCTTCGGATTTAGAATTTAATGGCAACACTGGCGTGATTCAACAAAACCTTGACGCAGCAAATGCTTCTTTACACATATTGGGTTTAAACTATGGGGCGCTACTCATGAATAATCAAAGCATTGAACATTATCAATATTTAGCGGCCCTTGAAAAATTAAAACAAGATCCTGAATTCAGGCTTTTTGTGTGGTTTCCTTTTAATGTAAACGACATTCAAGATGAAGCTCAAAAACAATTTATTGCCGAAATTCGAAACAACATAGTTAGCGGCATTAACTTTAGTAATACACCT
Source organism: Sphingobacteriaceae bacterium (assembly GCA_947453445.1). Classification (GTDB taxonomy): domain Bacteria; phylum Bacteroidota; class Bacteroidia; order B-17B0; family Aurantibacillaceae; genus Aurantibacillus. The sequence goes on along the minus strand of CANGGP010000010.1, from coordinate 49,678 downwards.
TCTGCCATTCAACTCGCTGATGATTTAAGATTAAGCGTTAAAACAAATCAAAAACAATCATTCGACATTAAAGACACCGATGTGTTTTTGGTTTACAATCAATTAGATGATTTTGAAGCTGCTGAAGTAGCCGACATGCTGAGTGACATTATACCCGTTGAAAAACTTAACATCGTTCAAGATAGCGACCTCGATTATTCCGAATTTTGTGTTCAACAAATAGGCAAAAGCAAATTAGCTGTTGTTTATTTTAAAGAATCAGCCGATTGGGCCCTTCCTTTTACCCAACAGATTTGGAAAAAAATAGGTGGCGCCTCCTCACATACACCAATTCTATTAATTGGCGATGAGGACCCTGAAACAAACATGAACGTAAAGTTCAAAGCCCCTAAAGTGGTTTCCTTAATTGTTGCAGGTGAATTAATTCCATTAGAAATTAAAGTTCAATTCGATAAAGTATTAGAGTCGGCCGTGTAATCATGCAAGAACATATAATTTGTCCATATCCCGGTTTAAGGCCTTTTAATGAAGATGAATCTATTTTCTTTAAAGGGCGCGATGAACATATTGAACAAATTGTAAAGCAACTTGAAGAAAAAAAATTCTTGATGTTAACCGGTGCATCCGGTGATGGAAAGTCCTCTTTAGTTTATGCAGGATTAATTCCAAATGCGAGAGCCGGTTTTTTTAAAGCCAAATTCAACAATTGGGTGGTGGCCGATTTTAGACCTGAGCGTGAACCACTCGCCAATATGGCGATTAGCATCAATCAGCAATTAAAAATAAATGACCTTCAAAAAGTAGAAAGAGAATTAAGTTACGGTTTTTCATCTTTAATTGATTTGTACAAATCTTCTGCCTTTTGGGTGGATCAAAACTCTGAGGCATTTTTAGGTTTAAATGCAGATGAGCAGAAGAAAATAAAGCGCAAAGGCGCGAACCTTTTAATTCTGGTTGATCAATTCGAAGAATTTTTCACCAATCCCGAAAACTACATTCACGGTAAAACATCTTTGGCTTCACAAACAGTAGTGAACGTTTTGCTCGAAACTGCCAGATTGGCTATCGAACAAGACATTCCTATTTATATCATTTGCACCATGCGATCTGATTATATCGGCCAATGTGCATCCTTTAGAGGTTTGCCGGAGTATATTGGTTATAGTCAGTTTTTTGTGCCCCGTTTAAAACGCAAAGAAATTTATCAAGTAATTGAGGAACCGGCTTTATTAAACGCTAACAAAATTTCGAAACGTTTGGTGGAGATGCTGATCAATGAAATGAACGATGGTATAGATCAGTTGCCCGTTTTACAACATGCCCTCAATCAAATTTGGATGAAAGCCGATATGGGCCGGGTGGAAATGGACCTCATTCACTTTGCGAAGATAAATGGTATTTCCCGTGAACACTTAAGCAAAAACGATCAACTTTTGTTCGACCAATGGTTTGAAAATCTCCCTGAATTCAAAAAACACCTTTTTAGTCATTCTTCATTGGGTGATGTATTGGATGCACACGCCAATGAACTGTATCAAACTGCCAATTCTGGTTTTGAAGAATTAGTAAGCAACGAAGAGGCAAAACGCATAGTAGAAACAACCTTTAAATGCCTTACAAAAATCGACGAATCGCGTGCAGTAAGGAACCGAATGACCTTGCAGGAAATCACCAACATTATTAATGACAATGCCATAGGCATCGAAAAAGTGTCGAAAACCTTAACTGTGTTCCGCCGGCAAGGCAACACCTTTATAAAACCTTTCATTTTTGACGAACAGTCTTCACAAGGCTTAAATCCCGACAGCGTTTTAGACATTACCCACGAAAGTTTAATTCGCAACTGGAATAAACTCACTGATTGGGCACAAGAAGAACACGAAAACTATAGTACATGGTTGGATTTTAATAAACAACTTGAACGTTGGGTAAAGAATGATAAATCTTCAGGTTATCTATTACCAATTGGACCTTTAACCTTTTTCGAAAATTGGTTTAAAACTTCTAAGCCCAATAAATACTGGTTGGCCCGTTATGATGACCGTGAAATATCAGCTGAAGATAAAATTGCCGACGCGGCTCAAACCATTGAAAATGCGACTAAATTTCTAAGAAAAAGCGCAAACCGATTATTCTTAAGCCGCACAGTTTTGAAATATGGGGCGGATAATATCATGGTTGGTTTTGTGATTTTATTAGTCTTGTTTGGATGCGTCTATTTCTATTTTGATTCAAGTGCTAAACAGAACCACAAGGTACTGGCGCTAATTCAAGCCAATGGCAGTAAAATAATCAAATCCCGCCACGTAAAATTGGATGTGAAATCAAAATTTATAGAAGCACAAGCCAATTTAAATCTAAGTGAATACAGTAAATTAATCAATTCAATTTCATCCGATTCAGAACGCGTTGAAGTTCAGAGAATCATGATAGGTGATTGTCTGCTACGCCAAGATGGTATCGATCGAACAAAAAAGTTTAATCCCTTGCTTAATAAATTGCTTCATGATTTTATTAATACGAGTTATAAGGATGCTCAAACAAAAAAAATAGCACCTAATTATTTCGACACTTATTTATCGAACATACTCACTGTTACCCATGCCATAACTCGCATCAACAAACGTCATTTGGAAATTGCAGGTCAAAACACACAAGATTCAATCCGTCAATTGTACAAAATACATCTTAATAGATTTGAAGAGATTTTTAAAAAGAATGAGTTTAACATCGCTTCTCGAACTGAATCGATAGGCAAAATACTGCTTACTGTGCCCTTGCTGTGCGAAAATGACAGCACTCAAATTCTAAGATTTATTTCAATTTTAAATCCATTCACAAATAAATCAAATAGCAATTTCCAAAAATTATTTCCTGAGAGCGCAAAAATTAGTGCTTCCTGGTCACGCAACGAATTTAATTACGGTGGCGCTTATTACTTTTTGACAAATTACTTTCTGCTGGTTAATAATTTTAAAGACGCAACTAGATGTATAGATACATTATATAAATACAATCAAAATTTTGTGACTGAAGAACCAAACTTTAATTATCAAAAAATACTGTTGCTTTTAGTTAATAAGCACACTTTATATAGTGAAGATGGTCAAGTATTTTTAAATTATTTGTGCCAAAAACAAGTGAATAAGAAAAAACTACCTAACGATCTCATATTATTGAATGAAATTGTTAATCATGATGTCTCTGATTATAATTCTTGGCGAATCAATGATTTAAACAAACCTAATGACCCATTTAAGGTTTATGCCAGAGACTTACAAACACAGCACGAATTTTTAAGGGATATTGATTTAAAATATTTGTTAGATGGAATATTAAACTCAATAAACACCAAATATAAGTCTGATGAGGCATTCTATCTTAAAGCCCTTGCGTATAAAAATTTTGCCTTTGCGTATAACAGATACAGTGCGTATGATTCTACAAAATTCCGTTATTACATCATTCAGTCACTTGAAAATTATCGAAAAATTTCAACACAATATTTAACTGAATCAATTGAAATAGTTAGTAATTCAGGTAATCCTGAAAAAATTATCCGCTCAGCCTTATTTAAAACCCCTGATAACTGCAATTTATTAAATCTTAATTCAAGCCAAGGATTATATGATATCCAAGACTTTATATCGATTATCGATAAGGAGATAGGTGTACAGAAGTTTTATAACACATCAGCGGATTTAAAAACACTAAACAATTATTTATTAAAATATTATTCGAACTTTTATAACCTAAACAAAAAAAGTAAAATAAATCACAATTCTCTTGTAAACCTTGCCACCAGTCAACTTCCGGAATCTGAATTCGACAATAATGCATTGAACATGTACTTGAGTGCTTATTATTTTAAACGACATCAAAATTTTCTCGCCAATCAAATTGAATCCAAAATTGATTTTTCTAAACTAACGGATGATTCAAAGTACAAGAATAATGATGAATTAAAACAAAACTATCGGGCTCTATATGAAAGTTTTTACTTTTCGAAGCTGCTATTTGATACGACTTATAAAAAAACTTTCGAATCGCTTGGAAAAATCCCTTCACAAATGTTTATTAGAAATTTCTTGATAAAAGCATCTGATACTTTGCTCATAAGAAATAAGGCTAACATTAGTTTAGTTGCGCTTGACACACTCATTAACACCTATTTACCCCGTTCACAAAATTGGGGTTCATACTTGTGTTTTGTTTTGGGTAAAATAAGCACCAATTACATCAACAACTTGAACTTCAAATTAATTAAAGATCGAACTGAAAAAGTTAAATACGACTGTTTACACAATTACATCAAAGGTTTAGCCGCAAGTGGAAAGTATTTTGAAGCTTACACTGAAATAAACGATCATTTGTCCTCCAATTCACAATTGCAATTATATACAGCTATAATTAATGCTGAATTATGGCGAAAAAAAGATTTTAATCCACAACTGATTACACACCATTGGATTAATTCAATTTTTGAAGATGATTTCGGATATTTTATTTTAGATACTGATCAATAACATAGGTTTGAAAGCATGAAGCAACTAAACAGGATAAGAATTTTAATAACGGCGGCCATGATATTTGGATCATTCGCAAACTTTGCGCAAAATGCCTGGGGTTTAACGCTAGTTTTGATTTGTCAATTAATACTTGCCCTCAGCTTTTTTAGCGAAATGACAATGCTCCTTGTCGACCGAATTCGATTAAAACAAAATAAAGTTTTTAATCTTTTAATTTTAACCTTGAGCAGTAATTTATTATTGAGTATGGTTCTTGATTTTACAATTTTGATGTTCATTACATACTTTTGCCTGTTGATGGCTCAAATTATAGATTTATTCATTATTAAAAAGAGAAAAAAAAATCAACAAGACTATCAATCAGGGGTGTTTGAAAACTATGTGCTCTTCCTGTCATTCGCTTGCTTAGGTTTTCTCAACCTACATAAGGACGGCACAGGCCCTATGACTGTTGCAACTTGCATCCTCTTGTTCATTCCATTTTATTTTTACAGAGCCATAAAAAAGAAGCAAGAAACAGCACTAAACAAATCCGGTAAATTTGTGCTTACTAGTATTTACATTTCAGTTTGTATAGTGGGCTTAAGCGCAGTTTTTAAAACCATGCATTATCCCGGTGCTAATTTTCTGATGATGTTTGGCTTACTCATCAATGCCATTGTAATCATCTTTTTGCTTTTGATTCCAAAACACAAAAACACCGGAGAAAAAATTACAGTCCTTCAATTTTTAAAAATCCCAAATACCCATGTTATTTTCTTATTTATGGTCATGACCATTCGCATCATACACATATTTTTTAGTATGCAAGGCATCGCCCCAGGTTTTTACGAAAACCGATTCCCTCAAGTAGTTGCAGACCTAAGAAACAGTGGAAAAGAAGAAGATGCCGAAAAATCGGATGAAATTGCGGAAGCCTATATTAATTTTATTGAACATTGTAAAAACAGTAACAATGTCCCATAAATGAACCCCTCATTACAAATAATATTTTTGATTGCTTTAATTATTATGCTGATACTTAGCGCAGTCATTTTGATTGTATGTAACAAAAAAAAAGTGGCAAACTTAACGCACGAAAAAGCTTTGTTAGTTGAAAAAATAAAAAATCAAAAGGCACTTGAGGAACCTAAAAAGATTGAAAGCGAAACTGAGCTTAAAAAACTCGAAGAAAAAAATCGCAAGCTTTGGCAAATGAGCGAAACCGTTCACAAAGAACGAAAAAAGATAGAAGAACAAAATGAACTTCTCCAACAGGAAAAACAAAAGTTAGAATTAGCCAAACAAAAACTAGATGAAAAAGTAAAAAAACTTTGGAATACCAGTACTGTCATCCACAAAGAAAAAGAAAGAATCAATGAACTTAAAATTCACATAGAGCATAAACACCAGGAAATACTCGACAGTGTAAATTATGCACAACGCATACAAAAGGCATTGCTGGCCAATAAAAAGTTATTGGATGAAAATTTGCCACAGTACTTTGTTTTGTTTATGCCAAAGGATATTGTGAGTGGTGACTTTTATTGGGCACATAAACTGGCAGATGGCAGTTTTTCGATTGTTACGGCCGACAGTACAGGACATGGTGTGCCGGGTGCCATTATGAGTATATTAAACATTTCGTGCTTGAATGAAGCCGTTAATGCGCAACACCTCATTGAACCCGATCAAATTCTGAATTACACTCGAAAACGAATCATGGAACACATGGCCAATGATGGCAGTGAAGAAGGTGGTAAAGATGGCATGGACGCCATTATTTGTAATTTTAATTTTCAAAGTAACGAAATCGCATTTGCTGCCGCCAACAATCCATTGTGGATCATTAGACAAAATGAACTCATTGAGTACAAAGCCGATAAAATGCCGGTTGGAAAACCAATGGGGGAGATTTTGCCATTTACGCAACATAAGTTTACGACACAAAAAAACGATTTAATCATCATGATAACCGATGGAATGGCAGACCAATTTGGCGGGCCTAAAGGGAAAAAATTTATGTATAAACCGCTAAAGGAGTTGATTTTATCGCTTGCCAATAAAAATCTTGACGAGATAAAAAACACCATCGAACAAAATTTTATGGATTGGAAAGGCAATCATGAACAAGTTGATGATGTTTGTATCATTGGCGTTCGAATTTAATCTTTAAATTAGCTTAAAAACTAGTCACATGTACAAAGAACACCTCCTCCTCAACATGAGCCGCGAATTAATGCTGCTTAAACAATTGGGCACTTTTATCAAAGAAGAAGACCTTCAATACCGTCCGCATGAAAAAGTGCGCAGCACCTATGAACTCATGCAATACCTATCAACCATTGGCTCATACATGATGCGTTGGCTGGTAAAAGACGACATCACTGATGAAGTGCGAGCAGAAATACGCGAATATAGAAGCACCTTGAGCATCCAAAATTTTAGTGAACGCATCGATCGCCAATGGGAGGAAATTCAATCATACATGGCCTTAATCAGCGAAGAAGATTTATTACTTAAACAAGCCACTTTGCCCACAAAAGAAAAAATGGCGCTAGGTGCCGCCATTATCCACGCCCCCATTAAATGGCTATCGGCTTATCGCATGGAACTTTTTTTGTATCTTAAAATGAACGGGCACACCGATTTAAGTACCCGTGAAGCATGGACTTTGGTGCAAAACTAAAATTACTGCTTTTAATCATATCTGGCTTGTGACACAAATCACAAGCCTTTTTTTTTTGATCAGTACCTTTGTTGCAGCAAATTTTATAATTATGCTATCACAAATTTATATCGACAATTTAAAATGCGGCGGATGTGCCACTACCATTGTCACAGAATTACAAAAACTAAGCGACGTTCAAAAAGTGCAAATCGACAGCGAACATGATTTGGTGCTGGTTGAAAGCGAAGAAGGTTCAGACCTTAATATCGTTAAAGACAGATTAAAATCTTTGGGCTATCCTGAAAAAGATACCGTGCATGGCTTCGAAAAACTAAGTACGCACGCAAAATCTTATGTGAGTTGCGCCATTGGCAAAATGCACAACAGTACTAAATCACATTAAGCATTTGCTTGTTTAATTTGAATCATTAGCGCGGTAATAATGCTGCGCCTTGTAAAAGCTTATGTCGTTTTGGCGGCATGCTGAGCGGCCTCAACTTGCTTCGATTTTACAATCTTACTCACCCTACTCATTAAATACACACACCATAAAATTAATCCCACCATCACAAATCCCAACACATTAAAATTTTCAATCGGACCTGTTTTTGAGGGTTGCGACACCACGAGGCCTGCAAAAATAGCCGCCAAACCGCCTGCCATTTGTTGAAGCGATGAATTTACACTCATGTAGGCGCCTTTGTCGATCATGTCGGGCACAGCCGAACTCAATGCCGTGGCAGGCACCATTCTGCTCATAATACCCATAAATAAAACCATGTTAATGATAATCACCAACCAAATTGGCACCGGTGTTAAGTTTGTGTAAATCACAATCATCACACAAGCCAACAAGGAGCCAATGGTAAAGAGTTTAAACTTGTCGATTTTATCACTGATGCGACCAATAATTGGCATGATAATGATTGAGGAGAGACCTGTGAACAAAAAAATCAAGGGCAAATTCTTTTGGGGAATCAGCACGTTGTTTACCAAAAAAGCACTGGTAAAGGGCATTAACATAAATCCACCCATCGATAATAAGGCGGTGGCCATAAAACCAATGCGGTAATTTTTTTTCTTAATTGCATGCCACAAATGTTGAATGGCATTTTTATCGTTTCGAATTTTTAAATGTTCGGTAAGCGGTTTTAATTTTAATACAACGGCAATGCCTATCATCAAGGCAAGAATAACCACCATAAAAAAGGTGTAGTTCCAACCCAATTTATCGGCAATAAATAAACCGATGGGTATTCCCAAAATTTGACTGCCTGCAAATGCCATTTGCACATAACCCATTACGCGACCCCTTTGCTGAATATTAAAAATATCGGTGATGATGGCCATCGACACCGAACCAATTACACCACCAAACACACCCGTAACCATTCGCGCAACAAACAAGGTATGATATGAGTTGGCCAATCCGCAAAATATAGTACCAACAATAAACCCAATGTAAAAAAACAAGAGCAATTTTTTTCTGTCAAATTTATCGGCGAAGCCTGCCGCCAAAAAACCCGAAATACCCGCACTAATGGCGTAAGCCGACACCACCGATCCAAATTGTTGTGTGCTCATGTTTAATTTTTTCATGAGAATGTCGCCCAATGGCGACAAAATCATAAAATCTAAAACAATGGTGAATTGCAATAATGCCAAAATAACAATGACAAAAACTTGATAAGAACTAAAACCTATTGCATCTTGCTGCTTATTCATTTGAAAGGTGTTTTAAAAAGCAACAGAACTTGCCCAATTTTGTTTATTATTTAACGATTTTCATTTCATTGAGTAAATAGCCCGCACCGGCATATTTATCAATCACCCACAAGGTGTAACGCACATCCAGTGTAATGTTTCTGCAAAAACTCACATTGTACATCACATCACTCATGGTGCCTTCCCAATTGCGATCGAAATTGGTGCCAATTAATTCACCTTTTGCGTTTAACACCGGCGATCCGCTGTTGCCGCCTGTTGTATGGTTACTGGCAATAAAGGCAGTACGCAACTGACCATTTTTATCGGCATACTGACCAAAATCTTTTTTATTGTAAAGTTCAATAAGTCTTTGCTTCACATAAAAATCCTCCTCACCTGTTTGATTTTTTTCAATTAAGCCATCCATGGTGGTATAGTGTTTATAATGGATGCCATCCTTGCCATCATAATCCGACACCTTACCATAAGCCACACGAAGCGTACCATTGGCGTCGGGATAGAATTTTTTAGTTTTAATATTTTCTTTCAAGCTCAACATGTATTCTTTTTGCAATTGAGCAATTTGTTTTTCCAAGTACGCTGTTTGCGGCACCACGGCTTTTTGATAATGCTGATTAATGGCAAGCGCCAATTGATACATCGGATCCTTCTCAATTAAACCGGCATTTTTTTCAACGTCACTATATAAATTTTTCGCCTTCTCATTGTCTAACATATTCGAATTTTGATATAAATAATCTGTTAAATCCGCCACATTGTTTTTGTATACTTTGAATAAAGAATCCAAATAAATAGGCATTAAACTGCGGTCTACTTCGTTTAAATATATTTGCAACATGGTTAAACACAATTTTTTGTCGGTTGCCTTGTTGTAGTTTTTAAAAGGTAAACTTGGCATTCCCTCTTTACTTAATGTTGCGAACTTATTGTCTTTTCCTGCTTGCTTCTTTTTTAATTCAAGCATTACATTGCTAATACCGGCCGCCATTCTAAACCCATCAACACCCATCAAACACTCGCTGTAATAATCGTATTGTTTACTCAAAGGGGCGTAATCGCCAAAGGCTTTTTCAAATTGTTTAAATAAATTAAAATATTTTTCCTTCTTGGCCGGATCACTTTCTGTCAATTTCAAAAAATCAGCTTCAAATTTTTTCTTCTTGTTTACGGCATCCGATTTTTTTAAACCAATCATTTCTCCGCTCCATTTTTTATAGGCATTGGCCACACCGGCATAACGGTTCGCATACATCAGCCTGATGGTGTCATTTTTTTTCATATCGGCTTCCATCACATTTAAACGTTGCTCACGCAATTTAACACGCAAAGGATCTTGTTGATTCACCAATAAATCAACGGCATATGAAGTCAAATATTCTTGCGTACGTCCCGGAAAACCATACACCATTGTAAAATCACCCAATTCAGTGCCCTTTAAAGAAATTGGAAAGGAATAAGCAGGATGATAAGGTTTGTTTTGAACACTAAATTCAGCAGGTTTATTATTGACATCAGCATATATTCTAAACATGCTAAAATCAGCATTGTGGCGTGGCCATACCCAGTTGTCGGTTTCACCACCAAATTTACCAATGCTTTCAGGCGGTGCTGCTACCAAACGAATGTCTTTGTATACTTCGGTGGTAAACAAATAAAATTCATTGCCATAATAAAAAGGACGTACGAATGTTTCATACTGGTTACCGGCCTTGGCTTCTGTTTCAATGCGTTTAATGTTGGCTTGCATGATGGAATCTTTCTGCACTTCCGAAATACCGCTTTTTACATTTTTAAAAACTTGCGCCGTTACATCGTCAATTCGCTTGATAAATGTTACGCTTAAGCCCTTGCAGTATATTTCATCGCTGGCGGTCATGGCGAAAAAGCCGTTCTTCAAATAATCGTTATCAACGCTGCTCAATGCTGCAATGGCGCCATAACCACAATGGTGATTGGTTAAAATTAAACCGTTGGTTGAAATTACCTCCGAGGTGCAACCACCGCCAAAAATAGCCACTGCATCTTTCATGCTTGCCTTGTTGATGCTGTATATCTGTTGCGCCGTTAACTTAAAGCCGTTCTTTTTCATGTCGGCAAAATTCATCGCTTCTATTAACTGCGGCAACCACATGCCCTCATCGGCTTTTGCAATATTCGCAATCAAGACCAAAACCATTATTATTCTTTTCATCATGAAATTAATTTAACATTCAAAATTTATCATTTAACATTTCCTAAACCCGCCATCTTCGCCGCATCATAACGTATTGCACTATCCAAAGTAATATTGCGTTCGTCACTTAAGCTTGTTGATTTTTTAAGTAATAAAGGGGTTTCGCGTATTTGTTTGGCATAGCTTTGAATTTGTTTGTTGCGCGCGTAACGTGCGTAATAGGTCTGCGGTGAGGTGTACATTTCGTAAACATCCGGAATAAAATTATTTCCAAAACCCGACAAATTACCATCCGAATACAAAAGCATAATCACTTGGTTGCTTTCAACTTCCTTTTTTAAATCCAATTCCCATACCTCCACTTTTTGTCCTTGAATAGGCGATGGAATCACCTTGTTATAATAATACCAAAATTGTCCGCCTGCAAAACAATTGGCACCAATGCCCATGTAAACCGGACCATACCAATAACTATCAGAAACCGTTAATACACGTGTATTACTTTTTCCGCTATCAGATTCAAATTCAATATTTGGATAAGCCAATTTCATGTTTTGTTCAGGATTGGCATACAAGTTCATGCTTTTTAACACGTCGGCATCACGACTTCTTGCTGTATCCACCACATCAATTGTTTGCCAACGAATACCGGGCATATCACAATGGTGAATGTTTTCAATGTGCTTAATGATGGTATCCACGGCCAGGCATTCGCCGTAATAACTCCAATGATGCCCAAATTTTGGGAACAAAGGATAAGGTGAAACAGGTTTTAGTTTTTCAAAATAAGCATATAAATCTAAATATTGCACTCCTAGCTGTTGGCTGTTTGACGCAAACAAATCATGGTTGGTTTGGGTATAAGGGTGTACATATTTATCTTCTACAAATTCCCTGCAACCCATGCCTTTACCCGGCGCATACACCAACAACAAATCGATGCCCTTCTTTTTTAAAGTATCTTGCACCACCTTTGCCTTTCGCAATAGTTCTTTCACCTTTTCTTCTTTCATCAAATCATCGCCATAAGCAGAAAAAATATAACCTTCACTAAACACATAATCTTGTTTACCAATCACAAAATTATTTACCCGAATTTGATTAAAAGCTTTGTAATAAAATTGGTTGTTTAATCGCACCATGAGTTCTTTTAAACTCCAATGGTCGTTATCGTAATCATCACTCAGCTTTTGATAATCGCCGCTCAACCATTCTTTCAAAGTAAATTTTGGTTTATCGTCGCTGATTACCAAACCTACTAAATTTGGTTTGTTATAAGTCACATCTTCCTTCGATTCACGGTTTACAAATTTCAGCCAAGCCAATAGTGCAGGCATCGAAATGGCCAGTAATATGAACACGTGTAGCAATGAATATGTTTTTTGTTTTGCAGCCATTAAAATCGGAAATAGATAAATGGATTAAAATCTAATGCGGCCACATAACTAAGCGACACATAAAACAACACAATGCCCAATAAGGCGGCATACCATTGTGCCTTACCTTCAAACTGCTCACCATAAACTTTTTCTTGAAATTGTTTGAATGGTGTGAAAAGGGTAAACATCGAAAAGAACAAAGCAATCAAGGCCATGATCATAAAATCGTTGTTCATGGCAAACTTACCATCTGCCAAATTGAAATTAAACATCTGTTGAATCACTTTCAAAGCATAACTTAAATCTTCATTTCTAAACAACACCCAACCTGTTACCAAAACCAAAAATGTAAAAGGCACCGAAATAAATTTCCCAAATTTTTTAAGTACATCACCCAAAAACAGGCGTTCCATCACCAAAAACACACCGTGGTAAGCGCCCCATAAAACAAAATTCCAGCTGGCGCCATGCCATAATCCCGATAACAAAAACACCACAAATAAATTGCGATACAATTTTAACTTCGATACTTTGTTGCCACCTAAAGGGATGTACAAATAGTTTTTCATCCAAGCACCCAATGTGATGTGCCAACGACGCCAAAACTCGGTGATGCTTCCCGAAACGTATGGATTGTTGAAGTTCTCAGGTAATCTAAAGCCCATGATTTTTGATAAGCCAATGGCCATATCGCTGTAACCGCTGAAATCAAAATAAATTTGAAAGGTATAGGCCAAGGCGCCCACCCATGCTGCCACTGTATCCAATTGTTCAGGGGCCAATTTAAATACCGCATCGGCTTGCATACCAAGGGTATTGGCAATGATGGTTTTTTTGGCCAAGCCCAAACAAAAAATTAAAAAGCCGCTTAATTTAATCGAGGCTGTGTAGTTTTTTTCGCGGTTGGTAATTTGATCGGCAATGTCGTGGTAACGAACAATAGGACCGGCAATTAATTTTGGAAACAACAAAATGTAAGTTTGGTAATGCCAAAAGTTTTTCAAAGGTTTATGAATGCCTCGGTAAACATCCACCACGTAGGTTAAGCTTTCGAAAGTGTAAAACGAAATGCCAATGGGTAACACCACCTTTAACCAGGTAATTTCGGTGCCAAACAAAGCATTGAGGTTTTCAATAAAAAAGTTACAATATTTAAAGTAGAATAAAAGACCAAGGTTGAGGCTAAGGGAAAGTATTAAAAAGGTCAATTTTGCTTTTTGGGTCTTTTGGTTATGCATGGCATTCACCAAAAAGAAATCCAAAAAAGTGGTGCCTAAAATAACAAATACAAATTTTGGACCACCCCAAGAATAGAAATAGATACTTGCCAAAAGAATAACGGCGTTTTTAAACTTGTGCGGAACCAAATGGTAAAGCAACAGGAATGCCGGCAAGAAATAAACCAAAAAAGTAATGCTGCTAAAAACCATAAAATTTTAAGAGCCACAAAAGTATAATAATTTGGCATTTAGGCTCCATGATCTTTAAACGAATTAATCACATTTAGTATCCATTTTTCTGTTATTTTTGTGTTTTAACATTTATGGCAACAACTAAAGCAGTGGCTGATAAAAAGCTAAAGTTCACCAAGGAACAATATTTAAAATGGTATGAGTCGATGCTGTTAATGCGTCGCTTTGAAGAAAAAACCGGACAGGTATATGTGCAGCAAAAAATCAAAGGTTTTTGTCACTTGTACATTGGTCAGGAAGCCATCGTAGCAGGCACTGTAAGCGCCACTAAAAAAGACGATAAACACATCACCGCTTACCGCGATCACGCCCATCCCATTGGTTTGGGACTTCATCCAAAATATGTGATGGCCGAAATGTATGCCAAAATAACCGGCTGCAGCAAGGGCAAAGGCGGTAGTATGCATATTTTTAGTAAGGAACATAATTTTGTGGGTGGCCACGGTATTGTGGGCGGTCAGGTACCATTGGGTGCCGGCATTGCTTTTGCCGAAAAATACTTGGGTACCGATAACGTTTGTGTTTGCTCAATGGGTGATGGCGCTGTTCGTCAAGGCGCTTTGCACGAAGCCTTTAACATGGCCATGACCTGGAAGCTACCTGTAATTTTCATTGTTGAAAACAACATGTATGCCATGGGTACCTCGGTTGAAAGAACTTCGAACGTGCATGATTTGTGGAAATTAGGTTTAGCCTACGATATGCCAAGCAAGCCGGTTGACGGATTAAACGTTGAAGCCGTGCACGAAGCCATGGAAGAAGCTGTAAACAGAGCCCGCAGAGGCGACGGTCCTACTTTCTTAGAAATGAAAACATACCGTTACAAAGGTCACAGTATGAGCGATGCCCAAACATACCGTACCAAAGAAGAAGTTAAAGAATACCAACAACAAGATCCCATTGAAAAGGTGATCAATACATTAAAGAAAAATGGCTGGATTGATGACGCAGCCATTGAAGTAATGGAAGAAAAAATAAAAGCCATCGTTAACGAATCAGTTCAGTTCGCAGAAGAAAGTCCATACCCCGAAGCCGATGAATTGTACAAAGACGTTTACGCTGAACCGAATTATCCGTTTATTGTGGAGTAGTGAAATTTTGAATGTTGAATGTTGAATGCTAAATGAAGAATTTTGGATGACAAAGACAGAAAACATCATTTTAACAAGAACGTTCAACTTCGCAAAAGACATTACAAAACTTTACATTGAATTAAAAAAAGATAAAATATATGAACTTGCAAGCCAGTTATTTAAATCAGGAACAAGCATAGGGGCCAATGTGGAGGAAGCACAAGCTGCTCAATCAAAAAAAGATTTTATATCTAAAATGAGCATTGCAGCCAAGGAAGCGAGAGAAACAAAATATTGGTTACGATTATTAAATGAAACAAACATAAGTGGAATTGATGTTCAAATGTTGCTGAAGGAAATTGACGAAATAATCAACATTATCAGTAAAATCGTTAAAACATCAGGTGCAAATTAATTTAAAATTTATCATTCAAAATTTAAAATTTTAAAAATGGCTGAAATAGTACGAATGCCCAAACTAAGTGATACCATGACAGATGGTGTGATTGCTAAATGGCATAAAAAGGTTGGGGACAAGGTGAAGAGTGGTGATTTGTTGGCGGATATTGAAACCGACAAAGCAACAATGGAATTCGAATCGTTTCAAGATGGCGTATTGTTGCACATTGGTGTACCTGAAAAAGGAACTGTGCCTGTAGATAGCATCATTGCCATCCTTGGAAAACAAGGGGAAGACATTGCTGCATTGTTAAGCGGTGCCGGATCTGGATCTGCCATGAATCAAAATACTGCAAGTGCAACAACTGCAGAAGCACCTAAACCTGCAACAAGCAACGCAGCACCCATTCCTGCCGGTGTTGAAATTGTGCGCATGCCAAAATTAAGCGATACCATGACCGATGGTGTGGTGGCCAAATGGCACAAAAAAGTGGGCGACAAAGTGAAGAGCGGCGATTTATTGGCAGATATTGAAACCGATAAAGCCACGATGGAATTTGAATCGTTTCAAGATGGCGTGTTGCTGCACCAAGGCATCGCCGAAGGCGGAAGTGCTGCGGTAAACAGCGTGTTGGCCATTTTAGGAAAAGGCGGAGAAAATGTGCAAGCCATTTTGGCCTCTGTAAATTCAGACGGAAGTAATTCGCAAGAAAATAAACCACAAGAAAATAAAACACCAGCTGTGGCAGTGGCTTCAAACGGCCCAGCCACCCACTCTCAAAATTCAGATGCGCGCATCAAAGCCTCTCCGCTTGCAAAAGCATTGGCCAGAGAAAAAGGCATCGACCTCAGCAAAGTGCATGGCAGCGCCGAAAACGGCCGCATCACAAAAGCAGATATTGAAAATTATAAACCTGTTGCAGCCGCCGGTAAATCATCAGGCAACTTGGCACTCGGTACTGAATCATACACCGACGAAGCGGTATCACAAATGCGCAAAACCATTGCCCGTCGCTTACTCGAAAGCACCAACGGCGCACCAAGCTTTGTATTAAATATTGAAGTGGATATGGACAATGCCATTGCTGCCCGCAACAGCATCAATGCCATTCCTGATACCAAAATTTCGTTTAACGACATGGTGATAAAGGCTTGTGCTGCTGCATTGCGCAAACACCCGAAAGTAAACACCAGTTGGTTGGGCGATAAAATTCGCAGCTACGCACACATTCACATTGGCATGGCAGTAGCTGTTGAAGATGGATTATTGGTGCCTGTTATTCGTTTTGCCGACCAAAAATCATACACGCAAATTGCAACCGAAGCAAAAGATCTAGGCAAAAGAGCAAAGGACAAAAAACTACAACCGTCCGATTGGGAAGGCAATACATTTACAGTTTCGAATCTTGGCATGTTTGGCATTGAATCATTTACTTCAATTATCAATACGCCTGAGTCTTGTATACTTTCTGTTGGAGCCATCCGTCAAATTCCGGTGGTTAAAAATGGCGCCGTAGTGCCGGGCAATGTGATGAAGTTAACACTTGCTTGCGACCACCGCACAGTAGATGGTGCAACAGGAGCAGCCTTTTTGCAAACACTAAAAGGTTTCTTGGAAAACCCTGTTACCATGTTGGCTTAATGCCTGTGTTTCATGAGGCGCATGATGACTTCACGCATACACTACCTTGTGATTGGTTTGATATGCTTGATCACAAACGCCTGCATGCAAACAAAAACTTTGCTCACCGAGCCCGATGAAGATTTATCGCGTATCAAAGCCCCGGTGTATTGTGGCACTTATTCTTCCTTTATCACCTATGGCAAAAACAATTTCACCCTGTTCAACGATTCAACAAGTCGTTTGAGTAATTTAATTTGTGATTCTATCCTTAAATCTTCACTTAAAAAATTACCCCGTTTAAATACCAATTTTGTTAGCGACTCAGCCGATGCCAGATTAATGGCACGCGATTTTGTTGAAATCATCAACCTTGCCATTCAAAAAGAAAGCATTAAAAAATTCAGAGCCAATGAAGTTTTTGCTCGCTTAACCGACAAGCTTAACTATGACAAATTTTTATTTTTGGTACCCACAGGTTATACCCGCACCGGTGCCAATTTGGTACAGATGTATGAACAACAATACAAAAAACAAAACCTTTTAAATATCATTGGTGCCGGCATTGCCGTGGCCTCCTTGGTAAACCTAAGCTCTGTCAATTTTATTTATTTTCCAACCGGACAAAACATCCACGCCCAAGGCTCAAACCTATACGCCCTTATTTACACCAAGTCAAGCGGAAGATTCACCTTTTACCGCCAACAATTTTTTATGTGGGAACAAATTCATCCCATGCAAAGAAAATATCTAAAAAAACAAATAGAGTATTTATTAAAGGAATATCTTTAAGGCATTATTATGGAAGCATTTGTAAAATCAAACATCAACAATGGCATTGGCAGCATTACTTTTTTTCATCCCCAAAGTAATTCCATGCCGGGAACACAATTAAGAAATTTAGCCGCAGAAATTGAAAAACTTGGCAAAGATGATCAGGTAAAAGTGATCGTTTTAAAAAGTGAAGGCGATAAAGCCTTTTGCGCCGGCGCCAGTTTCGACGAACTCATTGCCATTAAAGACATCGACACGGGATTAAAATTTTTCTCGGGTTTTGCTGCGGTGATCAATGCCATGCGTAAAGCACCAAAATTTATCATTGCCCGCATTCAAGGCAAGGCAGTTGGCGGCGGCGTGGGCATAGCTTCATCAGCCGATTACACATTCGCCACCGAAGCAGCGCAAGTAAAACTAAGCGAATTGGCGGTAGGCATCGGACCTTTTGTGGTTGGTCCTGCTGTTGAACGCAAAGTTGGAAATGCAGCCTTTGCACAACTCACCATCAACGCCACCGAATGGCAAAGTGCCCAATGGGCCAAAGAAAAAGGTTTGTATGCTGAATTATTTAGCAATACAGACGACATGGACAAAGGCATTCAAGTATTGGCCGATAAATTGGCCAACAGTAATCCTGAAGCCATGACCATGCTCAAAAAAGTAATTTGGCAAGGCACCGAACATTGGGATGAATTATTAATTGAACGCGCCGGCATGAGCGGTAAATTGGTATTAAGCGATTTTACTGTAAACGCCATCAATCAATTTAAAAAGAAAGCATAGATGCGCCTGGTCATTCAACGCGTAAGCCAAGCATCGGTTAGCATTAATGCCATACAAAAGTCAAGTATTCAAAAGGGTTTGCTGGTATTGCTTGGCATTGAAGAAGATGACAATACAGACGACATCAATTATCTGGTTTCAAAACTAATTGCCTTGCGCATTTTTTCAGATGAAGATGGAAAAATGAACTTGGATGTGAAACAGGTGCATGGACAAATTTTATTGGTTAGTCAATTTACTTTACATGCCTCCACAAAAAAAGGCAACCGCCCTTCCTTTATTAAAGCAGCTAAACCCGAAAAGGCAGAACATATGTATCGGTTATTTATTACCGAAATTGCCAAACAACATGGGCAAAACCCACAAACAGGGAGCTTTGGCGCCGATATGCAAATTGCATTAATCAATGATGGTCCGGTTACCATCATTATGGATAGCAAGATGAAAGAATGATAAATGTTGAATGATAATTACTGATTCATTTTAAACAAAAGCGTAGACCATAAAACTTTAATAATTATCTTTATCTTTTAAAAGCAATTCAAGTGCAGGCAAAAATAATACTCGAAAAAAATAAATTCGACATTACAATCAAACGTTTGTGTCATCAATTAATTGAGGTGCACAACGATTTTTCAAATACAGTCATTATTGGCCTTCAGCCACGTGGCATTTATTTGGCTCGCCGCATTCAAAAAGAATTGCAAAGTATTTTAAAAAACAAAACCGTGCATTGCGGTGAACTTGATATCACATTTTACCGCGACGATTTTCGCAAAAAAGAACTCATCCCTAACCGCACCAACATCGATTTTATCATTGAAGATAAGAACGTAATTTTAGTCGACGATGTGCTTTTTACAGGACGCACCATTCGCGCCGGACTAGACGCCATGTTGGCTTTTGGCCGCCCAAACGACGTTGAATTACTTGTACTTGTTGATCGTCGTTTATCACGCCATGTGCCCATTCAAGCAAAATACATTGGCATGACCATTGATTCAATCACCACACAAAATGTAAAAGTGGAGTGGAAAGAAATTGACGGCAAAGATAAAATTACCTTAAAAGACAAATAATGAAACCCATCAAAGGCAGTTACCCGGCTTATTTTGAAACATATATCAGCAAGGTGACTGAAGATGATGTGCTCATTGCCCTTCACAATAATTTACAAGCTTGTAAGCAGTTCTTTAAAAGCATCCCCGCCGACAAAGAAAATAGCGCTTATGCCCAAGGTAAATGGACCATCAAACAGGTTTTGAACCACATCTTGGATTGCGAGCGCATTTTTGCTTACCGCGCCCTTCGCTTTGCCAGAAAAGACCCCCAAGCACTTGTCGCCTTCGACGAAGATGCTTATGCTTCAGTAGCTGATGTAACAAACCGAAACCTTGGCGATTTAATGGCTGAACTCGAAGCCTTAAGATGGTCGAACATTTTCCTTTTTAAAAGTTTAAATGAAGAAGCCTTGCTAAGGACAGGTTTCATGGCAAGTGGCGAAACAACTGTTCTATCATTGGGATACATGATTTGCGGGCACGCCAATCATCACATGCAAGTGATTAAAGAAAAATATTTAAAAGATTTTTAGTCTTCAATCAATATTACACTTATATTTAATTTTTGAATCAAAGTCAAAAAAGAATGAGTCATCTTAGTGTCAACCACCTCCTCGGAATAAAACAATTAAACAAAAACGACATTGAACTCATTTTAAACACCGCTCAAAATTTTAAAGAAGTCATCAACCGTCCCATTAAAAAAGTACCCTCATTGCGCGACTTAACGGTGGCCAATTTGTTTTTCGAAAACTCTACCCGCACGCGCCTTTCCTTCGAACTGGCACAAAAGCGCCTTAGCGCCGATGTGGTTAATTTCTCAGCATCCAATTCCTCGGTTAAAAAAGGAGAAACACTTGTAGATACTGTAAACAATATTTTAGCCATGAAGGTTGATATGGTGGTAATGCGTCATGCCAGTCCCGGTGCTGCCATATTTTTAGCAAAACGCGTGAACGCCAAAATCATCAACGCCGGTGATGGCGCACACGAACATCCTACCCAAGCGCTTTTGGATGCTTTCTCCATTCAAGAAAAATTAGGAAGCATCAAAGGCAAAAAAATTGTAATTGTTGGGGATATCCTTCATTCTCGTGTTGCCCTTTCAAATATTTTCTGCCTACAAAAATTAGGTGCGCATGTTAAGGTATGCGGACCACAAACCTTAATTCCAAAATTTATTACCTCACTGGGTGTTGAAGTTGAAAGTGATTTACGCAAAGCCCTCGAATGGTGTGATGTGGCGAATATGCTTCGCATTCAGTTAGAACGTCAAGACATTAAATACTTCCCTACCCTTCGTGAATACACCATGATGTATGGTTTGAATAAAGAAATATTAGATAGTCTAAGTAAAAAAATTGTGGTGATGCATCCCGGACCAATTAACCGCGGTGTGGAAATAACCAGCGATGTAGCCGACAGCCAGCAATCCATTATTTTAGATCAAGTTGAAAATGGTGTTGCCGTGCGCATGGCGGTAATGTTTTTGCTCGCCGGCCGACAAGGCAATTAATTTTTAACTCCTAATTTTTATTTCTTAATTGCTTGTTACCGAATCAGCGTAACATCTCCTGCATATAATTTCTCTGCATTGCCCGACGATACGTTGTTTTGATTGCTTTGAATTTTTAATTTCCAAACATACACATCAGATTTACAGGCCTCGCCATGGTAATTACCATCCCAGGTATGATTGATGTCGCTTGTTTCAAACACTTTTTCTCCCCAACGATCAAACACCTCTAGTTTAAAGGCCTGCACAGCGCGCATCACCGGATAAAATGTATCGTTTACATGATCACCATTGGGCGTAAAGGCACTTGGCACAAATACCGTTAAATCAGGATACACCAACAATGAACGAACAACAGTGTCCACACAGTTGTATGCATTTGAAACCACCAAAGCGATGGGATACGCGCCCTCAGAAGGGAAGATACGTTTGAATGATGTTGCAGTTGATGATGACATGTCTTCTGTCGCAAATGCATTGGCCGGCATCGACCAATTAAATTTGCTAATGCCTTCTTGGTTGGCTTCAAAGTATACCTCATCGGTATTTGCAATTGGTTTATCAGGTGTAAAACTAAAATCAGCTTTTGGTTTTGGATAGGCCTTTAAATTTAAAACAACACTGTTAAAACAACCCGTACTGCCTGATAAATCACCCTTAATGCTATAAGTACCCGCTGTATTAAAACAATAGGAGAAACTACCGGCACTCGCAATTTGTTTGTTATTTAATTTCCAAGAAAACTGTGCAACACTTCCGCTGCTTGCCGCATTCGATATGAACTGAAAATTGCTACAAAACGGCACACAGGCCTCATTTTTACTGCTGCGCAAATAACCTGAAGGCAAATCCCAAACTTGAATATTGGTGCTTGTTTTGGCTTCACAGGCATTGCTGTCGATGGCCGTTAAAGTAAATTGACCGTTAAAGGTTAAATTGTTCATCGGCACATGTACCTTTTGTCCTTGATACAATAATTTGTTTGGTGCCACCCAGTGATAATATAAAGCACCGGCAGCGCTTAAATCCAAATCTTCATTTAAACAAAAACTGGTTTTGTTTACAAAAATACTTGGTTGCGGCAATGCCATTACCGATACCACTGCCACAGCTGTAGCGGTACAATTATTCAAGGTGCCAAGCACAGTATAGGTTTCTTGTTTTACCGGATGTGCTTGAACGACTTGACCACTGTTAAAATTTAAAGAATTAACCGGCGACCATAAAAACGAAGTAGCATTGCCATTGGCAGTTAAACTTGTGCTGTTACCCAAACACACAAAAGTTGGATTCGGCGAAATAGAAATTTGCGGCAATGGGTTAACCGTTATACTTGCCTGTTTGGTGGCTGAAAAACAGCCTTTGTCTTCGCCATACACCGAAAAAACCGCAAAAGCAGAGGTATTGGCAACTGCTGTGTAACCATTGCCATTAATGGTTGCTCCGGCACTTAAACTGTTCCATGTGTACGACATGGCACCCGAGGCAGTGAATGTATAATTTTCGCCGGCACAAATGGTTGGAGTTGCATTCACAATTAACACACTCGGATTTGGCACCACCGAAAACACGGCAGTATTGCTTAAAGTACATACCCCGTTCGAACCCAGCAAAGTGGCCGTTGCAGCACCGCTAAAGGTGTATGGCGGTGATAAATTCAAAGGACAAACAGGACCATTTGGATTTGAATTGTTGAATAATGGCGAACTCAATAATGTATAAGATGTAGCACCATAAGGCGTTAATACAATGTTATTGGGTGATCCGTTTAATGCTTGCGCGCAGGTGGTTTGACTACTTAAACTTAAATAAGGACTCGGCGGCGAAACCACATAAACAGTGGCAGTGGCCACGGTGGTACAAGCATTTAAGGCAGCTGTGGCAGTATAAATTTTTGTTACCGATGGATACGCAAAAATAGAAGCTGCTGTGTTGTTTGAAATATTTTGATTCGGACTCCATGTGTATGAAGTACCCGTGCCACTTGCGGTTAAATTCACGGTTTGTAATCCAACACACAAACTTTGGGTAGAAGGACTAATCACCAAACTTGGCAATGGCTTAATGAGCACTGTGCCGGAAGTAGCGGCGGTACAGCTATTTAATGCCGTTACTGTAACATTATAAACCCCGTTGGCGTTTAATGCTACCGAAGGAAAATTAATGCTGGCTGCAGTGGATGTGAAATTATTTGGTCCTGTCCAAACATAAGCCGTGCCTGAATTACAGCTCATGGTTAAAGTTTTACCCTCACATACAGGAATATTCGACACAAACATTGGATTTGGCAGTGGTTTGATGGAAACATAACCCGAATCAATCGATGTACAGGCCAAGGATTCTCCAATCACCGAATAAAACTGTGAGGTGTTCGGACTCACCGTAAAACTACTACCGGTAAGGCTTAAGGAAGAAGAGGACGGATTCCAAGTATAATTGCCGGCACCACTCACTGTAAGACTGGCCGTTTGAAGCGGACAAATAAAAGGATTACTGACAGTTAAAGTGGGATTCGGAATAAAATTAACACCAACGGTATTGACCTTAACGCAACCGTAAGTGTCATAGGCATTAAGTGTATAAGTGTAAGGTCCGGCCATGGCCTGACTCACAACTTGCAAGGAAGCAGTGCCTGCGCCTTGCCAAGCATAAGTATATCCGGGTGAACCACCCGAAACGTTTCCTGTAAGGGCAATGCTGCTGCCGGCACAAGCGGTTGGGGTATTGGCTGCAATGTTAAGCGTTAAGGCCGGTGGTTGTAATATCATCAATAAATTATTCAAAGTACAACCCGTTAATGCATCGGTAACCGTTGAACTCCATACCCCCGCGCTTAAGGTGTTAATGTTTGGATTTGTAGAAGTATAAGTATTGACGCCATTGGTCCACGAATAAATTTGTAAAGTAGATCCACCTGCAATGCCGGTATAAGCCGCAGTACCTGTGGCCGCCCCATTGCAAGTAATGCTAGAGCTGTTGCTTAAGTTCCCTGTCAACGGAATCAAGGAATTAAAAGTAGTTGTGGCTGTATAAGTGAAATTATTTCCAAAATCAAAAACCGTGAGGGTGTATGTACCCGGACTTAAACCGGTTGCAACAGAATTGGTTTGGTTGGTCGGCATCCAAGTATAGGAAAATGGACCAATACCCCCGGTGGCTTGCACTGTAGCTGAGCCCAAATGTGAGCATGTAATGGAAGTACTGTTTACACTGATGCATGGTTGATTCACATTAATTGTCTGTTTTAAAGTATCAGTTCCACCACCACAACTGTATTGAATAACCAATTGGGCAGTGTATGTGCCCAAGGTTGTATAAGCATGTATAGGATTTGTGATAGTGGCCGTGTTCGCCGAACCTGATGCAGGATCGCCAAAATTCCATTGTAAACCAACAATTGAATAACCCAAAGCCGCACACGACAATTGGGTGAAAGTGGAAATGGCCGTGGCACTGAAGGCAGCCGACTGGCAACCAAAAGAATTACTTACTGTATGTGTAAATGGCGGTGGCGTGGGATGTTGCAGAAAACTATTGCTACTAAAATTGGGAAGTTTATAATAACATAAACCAGGCGCAACCGATTGCGACGACAATGAAAAATTACATGCACTACCCAAATTGTTTGGATTATTAATCACACTAATGGAAGTACTTTGGCTGGCATTCCACCATTGGGCGCAATAAATTTTACCATCGCTGGCCATTTGCAATTGTGAAAGGTAATTACTGTTATTCGAATAAGTATTGGCAATGGTGGCTATTGAAGCAGCCACTGCAGAAGGAGAACCTGCGCACAAATCCCATTGAAACAAATTACCGCCTGTTGAATTGTTGTACCAAAGCGAGCCATATAACTTGGTACAATCGGGCGAAAATTCAGCCCCCATGCCATAATTATTCCAATTTGAACTCGTCCAATTTTGATTCATCAACACCAAAGAATTACTAACCACACCCGTAGAGATGTCGAAATCATATAATTCAAAAGTGCCGGCATTGGTTGTCCAAGTTTGGCTACTCGACCAATTCCCGTAATTGGCACAGGCCAATTTTTTCCCGTTTGGAGAAATTTTCATTTGGCCAACGTAACCTTGATACCAGCCAAAATTAGTGGTATTGTTCCAGATATAAGTATAAGGTGAATTTACCGGCACCGTACTAATTCCGGCCGCACTCAATTGATATGCCATGAAACTATAGGCCCCACTACAATTCGTGTTATTAAAACACAAATCACGCACCACCACCCAATAATCGGTGCCATTACAATGCTTGGTGGCCGTTAATTTATCGCACACATAGCCATTTACAAGCGGTTGATTCTTAACCGTTACACTACCCTGCCCTGCGGCCAAACTCATGTCAACAATCGAATAATTAAATCCCTGCGATGAGGAATAAACCACATTAAAAATATAATAGATGGAAGTCGAACCCGGTTTCTTTAAAATTAAATTACTCGACCAGGAGTTAGCACTGAATCCAACCCCGGAACCATTGGGGATAACCGTATGTGAAGAGTTGTAAACATTCCCTGCACCTGTGTAAAAAATCAAATTTCCACTATTGTCTGAAATGGATGAGCAAGCACCGGTGGTCGACATTGAACTGAGCGCCAAAGGTGTGGGTGGATTGTTCGAAAAGTTTAAACCGGCACCATAACCAAAATACCATTTCTTGGTTTCATTTTGTGAAACCATTATACCGGAGAGTACCAGGAAAATTAATAGTAAATATTTGCTAGAGTTTTTCAGTTCCAAGAATAAGAAATAAAGATAATTAAAATTGTAATACAAAAACAATTTAACATCCTTATTTTGAGGAAAGTAGACCTAAATATTCGACACCATCAAATTACAACCCCGCACATCGCTGTGATCAAAGCGCCCCATCAATTCGAGTTGATTTTTTTCATTGATTTTTCCCAAATCCTGTGTGGCAATAAAACTGCAAGATTCAACATTGGCTAAGTCAATTACATTGATGCCCCCGGTTTTACCATTCAACTTTAAATGGAAGGGATCATCAATGTCGCGGATTAAAAAACGCATCCAGGGCGGATTTTCAAACACGCCGTTGCCCTTACTGTAAGCCTGACTCAATAATTCCGTCATGCCATACTCACTATGTATGTTTTGAATTTTAAATCCTGCTTTTAAAACGGTATGCAACTCTTCCTTAATCATCTCTTTTCGGCGCCCCTTCATACCGCCCGTTTCCATCACAATAAAATTTTCGTTTAAAAAAATATCCATTGCACATAAATCCAATAGCGCATAAGTAACACCAATCAACAATACCTTTTGATTCGTTTTTTTTAAAGATTCAATTTTTTGTTTTAAGGCTACTAAATCATCTAAATAAAATCCACTGTGTTTATTTGCTGTGCGCTGAATTAAATCATTCACCATATACACCAACGATGAGCCTTGCCTTTGTAAATAATTGGGCAGCAAAGCCAATACCACCAGTTCATTGGCCTGCCCATAAAATTGTTCAAAGCATTTCAAATAACTGTTTTCATAAAGCTTAATGTCTTTCACAATGTGTTTCGAAGGAATTTGCGATGTGGTGCTGCTGCTCGTAAACACTGTGTCTGAAACACCAGTATTTCCGCAAATAACAGCATGGTTTTTAAAAAAAGAAATGGGCAAAAAAGGTATATCGATCACGCGCTTTATTGACTCCGGCGATACCTTCAAGGCTTCTAACCAACGTTTATAAACAGCGTTCTCCTTGGCTTGATAATGAAAAACTGCAATACAGGCAGCTTCAAATTCTGCCTCGGTTTTAATATCAAACAGGGTATTTTTGTTTTTTAACAAGTGCCTAAACTTTAAAGGAATTAATTTTTGTAAATTTATCAATTGAAAGCATGCGTTTCTCCATTTTCATAGTAATTATTTGTTTTGTTGTTTTTTCTTGCGTGAAGCCGGCAAGTAAAGACCCAATTCCCATATTAGAATACAAAAATTTGAAGGACTTAGGCAAAAAAAACCGCGACAATTCAGATACAGCGACTTTGGTAATTAGTTATCAGGATGGTGACGGCAATTTATTTGCCGATAACTCAAGCGACCCTTCCAATTTGGTGATCACCTACATGTATTACAATCCTGATTCTGCTAAAATGGTGACACACCTCTCAGAAGCCACCAAAGTTTTTCAACCCGATAAAGGTTATTACAAAGGAAAATCAATTAGAGGCGATATTAGTTATCCTTTGGCAGCATTCAGACCAAGCGACAAAATAAAAATCATTCAGCTTAAAATATTTATGGTTGATATGGCAAAAAACAAATCCAATATCATTACCTCACCTATTTACACGCTCAATTTTTAGTAGCCAATACAGCAATCATTTTTTCAGCTATTCCCTTACTCATCTTGTAATTGCTTTCATGTGTCCAACCTGCAATGTGCGGACTCAAAATCACTTTATCACTCAATAATAAATTCTCGTAAGCAGGAGGCAATGCCTCAGCTGACACCTTTTCGAAGGAAACCGATTCAAATTCCAACACATCTAAACAGGCTCCCAACACTTTCTCAGATTCAAGCGCTTCCAACAAATCAGTGGTATTTAAACACTTGCCTCTAGCAGTATTGATAAGGTAAATGGGTTTTTTAAAGCTTGAAAAAAAAGTGGCATTCAACATGTATTTTGTTTCTTCTGTTAAGGGCACATGCAAACTAACAATATCCGCTTTTTCAAAAATGTTCATCAAACTGCTTTCCTTGGCATATGCATCTGAGTATGTCGTTCTGTATTTATCATAAGCCAGCACCTCACAATCAAAGCCCGATAATTTTTTGGCGAAACTTTGACCCATATTTCCATAACCTATTATGCCAACACATTTGCCGCCAATTTCAGTACCACGGTTCTCGGCACGTCGCCAAATGCCATTTCGCACTTCAGCATCGGCGCGCTTCAGGTGATTTAACAACATCAACAACATACCCAATGCATGCTCTCCAACCGCATCACGATTGCCTTCAGGCACATTTAAACACACGATGCCTTTTTCTTTCGCATAGGCTAAATCGATGTTTTCTAAACCTGCACCCACTCTGCCAATGCATTTTAATCGCTCAGCCTTGGCCAAAACTTCCTTGCTCAATTTAAATTTACTGCGAATCACCAATGCATCATATTGTGGCAATATGCTTTGCAATTGTTCAGCCGACTGATTCCAAAACAAATCACAAGTATGGCCTGCTTGTTGCAGCAATTCATTTAATACAGGATGATTTGAATCGGCAAATAGAACACGCATGATTTTATAATTTTTTTTGATTAATCAAACGCAAAATACAGCACATTTCTTTAATTAATTGAAAATGAATCACCTTAATCAATTAACAATTCTCTAACATACACCATGTTTAAAATTGACTTTTATTCTTATGAACATCACCTAAGCCTTGTACCTGCCGCTACCATTGGCATGTAACATATACAATATATTTATGCACATTTTATGAATAGTTTCACTGTCTTCGTAAATTTAATATGCGTCATTTTAATTGCACATTTGACCCCCGCATAGGATTTTATGAGCCAAGAGAATCAAAATAAATTAAGAAAAAGACTAATCAGTTCACCAATTTCAAACACAGGCGAAATTGGCAAATTACCACCACAAGCTGTTGAATTAGAAGAGGCCGTATTAGGCGCCATGTTGCTTGAACGCGAAGCCTTAAGCACCGTGATAGATATTTTAAGTCCTGATGCTTTTTATAAAGAACAAAACGGTCGTGTTTACGGCGCCATGATGGCCTTGTTTAACCGTTCTGAACCTGTAGATATTTTAACTGTTACCCAAGAACTGAAACGCACCGGCGAACTTGAATTTGTTGGCGGATCGTATTATGTATCGGCACTTACCAACCGCATTGCTTCTTCGGCCAACATCGAATTTCACGCCCGTATTGTGGCGCAAAAATATTTACAACGCGAACTCATTCGCATTAGCACCGACACCATTAAAACTGCTTATGAAGATGGTACCGATGTATTTGAATTATTAGACGAAACCACCAAAAATATTTTTGAGATACTTGATTCAAACGTGCGTAAACAACACGATAAAATGAGTACACTCATTGCCAAAGCCATTAACGAAATTGAAGCGGCCGCCAATCAAACTGATGGTTTGCTGGGTGTACCAAGCGGTTTCACGGCACTAGACCGTATTACAGGCGGTTGGCAAAAATCTGATTTAATGATTTTGGCCGCTCGTCCGGGTATGGGTAAAACCGCTTTTGTGGTATCGATGGCAAAAAACGCTGCGGTTGAATTTAATAAACCTGTTGCCATTTTCAGCTTAGAGATGAGCAGTTTACAATTGGTAAAACGTTTAATTTCGAGTGAAACCGAAATTACACAGGACAAAATTTTAAAAGGAAACTTAGACAACCACGAATTTGTTCAATTAAACGAACGCATCAAAAAATTATCGGTTGCCCCATTGTTTATTGATGATACACCGGCCCTTTCTATTTTTGAACTCAGGGCCAAGGCACGCCGCTTAAAAGAAAATCAAAAAGTTGAATTAATCATTATCGATTACTTACAATTGATGAGTGGCGGTCCCGACAGCAAAGGCAACCGCGAACAAGAAATTAGTAACATATCACGTGGCTTAAAAAGTTTGGCCAAAGAACTCGAAATACCAATCATTGCATTATCTCAATTAAGCCGTCAGGTTGAAAACCGTCCTGGTGGCAGCAAACGACCACAATTAAGCGATTTACGTGAATCGGGTGCCATTGAACAAGATGCCGATATGGTAATGTTTATTTACCGTCCTGAATATTACGGTTTGGAGGTTGACGAAAACAATGAACCAACCCGCGGACGTGCTGAAGTGATTATCGCAAAAAACCGTCACGGTGCACTTGAAACGGTGAAACTCCGTTTCATTGGACAGTACGCCAAATTTGCGGATTTGGATTATGCTGAAGGACAAGAAATTATTTACGCACAAACCACAGGCAGCAGCTTACCGCAAAACGAGGATTTTTTAAGCAGCAGCACCAAAACCGTAGCCTCTAAAAATTGGGATAAAACCGACGACAGTGGCATCGACATCATTAAGCGCAACGACATAGAAGATTTGAGCGAACCGCCGTTTTAAAAATTCCTTGCAGTGTTTTGTAACTTTTAAAAACGAAAAACTTATAGTTAAAAAACACAGATGAAAACAATTCGAATTTTTTTTATAGCCTTTTGGTGTTCATTGCAATTGATGCAAGCCCAAAACCTTGTGCCAACCGATCAATTGGCGCTGTTGAAAGGAAATGTCACCAACTTTGCCGGTAAAATTTTAGCCAAAGAAATTATTGTCTTCGTGAATGAAAGCAGCAGGAGCTCGTATAATGCTGTTACCGACGCGAAGGGAAATTTTGAAATTTTAATTCCGGTAAATGCCACCTATGCTTTGAAGTACAAAAACTTTACCAGCGACATGGACTACACCAAGATGCAAGTACCGGCAGATAAGGAAGCCACTTACAATGTGAAAATAAAAATTGATCCGCCCCGTGAATTTATTTTGAAGGATGTTTTTTTCGATACCGGTAAGTCTAGCATCAAACCGGCTTCTTACAAAACGCTCAACGATTTGGCCGAAGTACTCAAAATTAAAAACACCATGGTGATTGAAATTCAAGGCCACACTGATAATGTAGGTGATGAAGCAGCCAATCAAAAATTATCGGAAGACAGGGCCAATGCTGTGAAAACATATTTGGTTTCAAAAGGCATTAATGCCGATTTAATACAAGCCAAAGGCTACGGTTCAAAGTTACCGGTGGCAGATAACCAAACAGAGGAAGGCCGATCAAAAAACAGAAGAACAAGTTTAAAGGTGATAAAAAATTAGGGTTTTACAATCGACAAATAAATAATCAAAGCTTCCAATTAGATGCAATCATTTTCGTATCATTGCAAGCTATTATTGGAGACGTGTCCGAGTGGTTGAAGGAGCAAGCCTGGAAAGTTTGTATGCGGGTAACTGTAT
This sequence comes from Sphingobacteriaceae bacterium, assembly GCA_947453445.1. Classification (GTDB taxonomy): domain Bacteria; phylum Bacteroidota; class Bacteroidia; order B-17B0; family Aurantibacillaceae; genus Aurantibacillus. The sequence continues at coordinate 18,486 of CANGGP010000010.1, read as the reverse complement.
CGCGAGTTCGAATCTCGCCGTCTCCGCTTTTTTGAATTAACCCATTTTAAACTAACATTATTTAAACACTAATGTTTTTTGCTTATATACTCAAAAGTGTTAAAGATGGCAGGTATTATTACGGCAGTTGCGAAGACATATCCATTAGGATCAAGCAACATAACTCAGGCAGTGTTAAATCTACTAAAAACCGAAAACCATTTATACTTCATTATTCAGAAGAATTTAGTACGAGATCCGAAGCATTCAGAAGAGAACATTTTTTCAAAAGCATCGATGGATACAAATGGCTTAAAGAAAAAGCTATAATTTAATAGAAATTAAAATTCTAAGGTCCATAGCGAGCAAGCCTGGTCCGAAGGACTCCTTTGGAGAAAGTTTGTATACGGGAAACTGTATCGAGGGTTCGAATCCCTCAGTCTCCGCGGATAAATACAAAAGGATTAAGCGATAGCTTAATCTTTTTTGTTTTTATTTGTAAGCGTCAAAAGCTCTGCTTTTGTAAGTGAAAAAATAAAAACAAAAAACAAAACGCCCAAGCGTTTTACTTTTGCATTGTGAACTGGGAGACAAAGGGATCAACGGAGTTAATCTCGCCGTCTCCGCTTTTTTGAATTAACCCATTTTAAACTAACATTATTTAAACACTAATGTTTTTTGCTTATATACTCAAAAGTATTAAAGATGGCAGGTATTATTACGGCAGTTGCGAAGATATATCCATTAGGATCAAGCAACACAACATAATAACAATTCAATTCATTTAATTCAGCATTGAATGTAACAACTACTCCTTCTGCAACTTAAAAACAGTAGCCCCCTTATTCGTCTCAATCCTTAAATAATAAAGCCCGGTTGGAAGAAATGAAATATCTATTTCTTTTATGGGTTCTGAGATCATCAACACTTCTTCACTTAAAAGGTTTGTAATGCTGATGTATTGTAATTGAAGCTCATTCTTGTATTCAAAGGTAATTTTGCCGGCGCTTGGGTTGGGGAATACCCGTATGTCCTTCTCGACTCCGCTCGAAGTGACAGTTGGGAACCCCACAAAATCCTGATGCACCAACACTGTATCCCACTTCACCCCGCTACACCACAACTGCTGCCGCACCACAAAAGTTTCAGTATTACTGCTTAAGTATTTTGGTTTAATGTATAAACCCGCAACCGTATCAATGGGTGCCGACAAAGTACCATTGTTATTGAGCTTGTACCACACACAACTTTCATCTATCTCCACATCCGGCTCACGGCCTACAAATACACTATCCCCCGCAATGCAACTTTTATCAGGACCGGCATAGGCAGCTAAATCAATAGGGATGCAACTTACATGATCAATGCAAATATCAGTGACTGTGTTTGGTTTTAAGGATGGGTTTATTAAAATTGTATCAACCAAACTATTGGCGGTAAAATTTCCAATCACCACATGTTTCTCAATACCTTGTGCCATAAAAGTACCTGTTAAGGCCGTCCAGTTCAAAGTATCCGTAGCATAATGACCATGGGCATTTTTAATTTGGGGGTTTAAATAGTTTAACGGAACAAAAGCTTTTTTAATGGTGTCCAAATTATCATCTCCAAAATAAGCAGCAATATCTGAAATACCATAGCTCGAAGCATTAGAAACTACATAATAAAATTTCACGCAATAAGTTTTCCCGGTTTCTAATTCTTTTTTTAAGCGGTTGCGGAAATAATATCTGTTAGAAAAAGATGGGCAATATGGAGGTGGGCAATAGAAAGTTGCACCTCCAAATCCATCACCTTTAAAGGGATATTGAAAATTATTTGTAGTACCACCATAAGGAATATTGTTAAGGCATTTGTTAAGCAGTTGAACGCCCCCAGTAATGCTAGAATCTATTGTGCGCCAACCTAATGCGAGATTAATTCTGGGAAGTTTATTTGTGCAACTGAAAATTAATTTTTCAAATCCACCATTGGTTACTTCGTTCGCAATTATTTGAGCCTTTGCACTATACTCAATAATAATGGCAAATGTTATAAAAGAAATGTATTTTAACTTATTTATTGATAATAAGTTTTTGAACCACTTTTTCATTTAACATTTTGAATGTTCAATGTAAGGATAATCAAGAATAAAAAATTAAACTTTTTCATTTTATTTAAATTTATGGTTTTCTTTGAATAGTTCACTAGTTGAGGATCACATTTTTATATTAATTGTTGGTGCTATGTTTTGAGAAAATCAAATTAAATGGAGATAGAAATTTAAATTTTTAATAATTACAAGATCCGGAACGCTAGAACACCAGTACTTTTTATCGCCCAATCAAAGAAGGCAATCCGAGAACAATAGAAAAGAAAATAGATCAGTTGAATTTTTGCAAAGTGTCAATTGCAATTAAATTCACACTTAAATTAAAATCTGCTGTAATATTACCTTGGCTAAATTCAATTGTCAAGGGTAGAAATACCCTATTTTCAATTTTAACATTTTCTTGAAGTATAAAAACGAATTCATTGAAAATATTTGTAAATAATTGGTCAATTGGATTATAATGTTGCTTATGGTTTTGTTCGAAACGCTTTAATAATCAAAATTTTGTACGGCTGAAGCCCTAAAAAAATAATAATCAGATTGGATACATAGAGGGTTCGAGCCTCGCCCATTCTTCCACAGAAATAGAAAAATTCTTTCGTTAATACCGGAATGACTTTTCCGCTTCTTGTCGAACCTTAAGTAATTTAGTTCGAAAATAGTCCTGGTCTACCTGCGTGTATCAACCAATCTTAAACCCAACATTACCATAACATTAATTCACCGCTTTTTTATTTCTCAATCGGGTTTTATTGTTTACTTCGTTATTTGTTTCTTAGTCGATTATTGCATGCACCATCATATTACCTTTCAACGCACTTGGCAACACATTGCTTTGTTCTTCCTGTTTCTCAGCGCATCATTTACAGCTCAACAAAGCGATAGCATTCCCCTCCCCTTCGCCATCGCCAAAGAAAAAAAATTATCCGACGAAGATTTGGCGAATAAAAAAGAAGGTCTCTACCTCACCGGTGCACCCGACCTCAGCAGCGACCCGGTGAATGGTTTCGGCTATGGTGGCGAAGGCTCCATTTATTTTAACGGTAAAAAATCAGATCCCTTTTTTGCTTACACCCCTTACCGCGCACGACTCGACTTGGTGCTATTTAACACCACCCGCCAACAACGCGAAATTTTTCTCAAACTCGATGTGCCTTATATCTTCGATAGCAAATGGCGACTGCGCCTCGAGGGCGGCTACGAAGCCAATCCCAATCACCTGTATTTTGGCAACAGCGAACAATCACTCAATGGACTAAGTTATTACCCCAACAACGACAGCAGTGCCGCACCCATCAACAATGCCGAGTACCAACAATACGAAAGCAGTTTGGTAGGTAACAACCGTTTTTACAACAACTACTCAAAAAAAGAAGCAGTGTTAAATGTGAGTCTCGAGCGTTCATACCTCGATGGTAAATTGCGTTGTTTAATTGGTTATGAGTTGGCTTACGTTGATTTCAGTCCTTTTACAGGCAACTCCTTGTTGCGCAAAGATGCCGATGCGGGTAAAATAGTGGGACTAAAAAAAGGCCTTGTTGAATTAATGCAAGTGGGACTAATATATGATACACGCGATTTAGAAACCGACCCAAGCAATGGCATCTTCGCCGAACTCACCAACGAAACCTCCTTACAAGCACTAGGTTCTTTGTACGACTTTAATAAAACATTCACGCATTTTAATTTGTACAAAAAAATTCTGCCCAACACATTTAAAAAACTCGTCATTGCAGCGCGCGTGGCATTTGGTTACACGGCACTCAATTCTCCTTTTTTTGAATACCAAGATGAATGGAGCTCTGAAGGCAGCATTGAAGGACTTGGCGGCGCCACCACCCTGCGTGGTTTTAAGCAGTCGCGTTTTTTAAGTCGCGCCATGAGTTTTAATAACCTCGAACTGCGCTATCGATTTGCGCAATGCACTTTGCTCAAACAACACTTGGCTTTTAGCGCCGTGCCCTTTGCCGATGCCGGTGCCGTGTGGGACAATTTACTACGGGTGGTACAACAAAATAATTTTAAATACGATGCAGGTCTTGGCCTCCGCATTGCTTGGAATGTAAACACCATTTTACGTTTCGATTACGCGGTGTCGAAAGAAGACAAACAATTCTTTTTTAATTTGGCCCACGCTTTTTAAAAAAATATGTTGGGCATTTGCCCAAACCGCAAAACCAAAAACACCTTCGCATGTTTTGCTCTTTGGTCACCGGGCCCTCACTCCAGCCTCCCTTGCCAAAAAGCAAATATGTATGGCTCCGGTGGCGCTGCCTCCTCGCCCAACAAATTTTGCTTCTTGTCATCGGGCGGGCCTCCCTGCCTGTCCGGCAGGCAGGTGTTCAGTCCCTAATGCAGCAGAACCTTAAATTCAGCAACAGCCCGTATTTTAATTTTTTCGTTTTGACTTGCCAAAATCCTAAAACACCTTGCTCTCCGAAATATCACAGGCCTTATTTTGCGTGAGGGATACGAAGGGTTTAGCCCCCGCAGACCCGCCTGCCCTTTGCGGGGCGAGGAGGCCGGAGCGAACGCGAAGCCCGCAGTAGCCCGACCGCCTGCTTGGCAAGCAGAATAACAAATCGCAGGCGGACACGCCAAAAAAAATAAACCGAATGAAAGGATTGAAAAAGTTTAATGTATCACCACCACGGGTGTATTCAATTGGTTGTTTTTCTCCAACCAAATCTTCCGGCTTCTTTCATCGGGTTTCACCCAATAATCGCCGTAACCGCCGGGTGATGTGGCGGTGTAGCCATTCAAAGTTTTGTAACCCAGCTGTTGACAAGCCAACATGGCATCCAAATGATAATCCATTGAGCGCGACAATAAAGTATCGGGTTCGTAAGACACAATGCTGTTTTTAGGCAAATCTTTTATTTTTAAAATCAATGCATCAATCCTTTCATTTGATTCACTCACCAAACGGTGGTGCACAAAATCTTGCTTTACATAATTGTCGGCAATAAATAATGCCAACATGAAAATAAAAACCAAATAATTCATCCATGTTTTTTTGCGGGTAATTTGTTGCACCAAAAAAGCCAAGCCCATGCCAAAAAACAACAATTCAAAATTAATGATTCGCTGTAAGGCTCGCATAGAGCCATAACCGGGGAATGAAAACAAAACACGGTAAAACGACACATCACTGATGCGTATAAAAAATAAAAAGGTAAATAAAGCAGTGAGCCAAAGGGCTAAAAATTCTTTTCCCTTCAGTTCATTGCCTGCAACTGATTCTATTTTGCGTATCAACAATAAAAAAACAAAAATACCAATGCTTGCCAAGCCACCCGCAAATAATAAGTGGTCCCAAAAAGCCGGGTATGCAATGGTGGTTTCTTTTAGTCCATCCCAAAACAATGAGCCGCCCCAACTCGAAAAATACGACAAGGGTGTAGGAATTGAAAATACAATGTTGTGGTAATCATAAAAGCCCAATTGTTTGGCCCTCTCTAAATACGGCAGCATCAAAGGTAATAACAACAAGGCATTCAGCAGCAGTAAGCCCGCTACCTTTATGAAATAATTCTTGTTTTTAAAATGGGGTGCTGCGCTTTTCCATTGCATCAACACCAAACTGATCAACAAAATTCCCGCCGGAAACAACAATAAAAATCCCAAATAAATGCCACAATACATTTGATACACCAAGGCCAAAACCGTTAGAAAGAACCATTTTAATTGCCAGCGCTCGGCGTATTTTAATGCAAACAACAAAGTAAGTGCCATTGGAAAACGGGTATAGGTTTGTGCATGTCCCATTTGACTTTGCAATGCCATTGAAAAAGCAAACACCATGGCCCCTAAAACAGCGGCGTATGTGTTTTTAAAAAGATGTTTCATGAGCACATAAGCGGCGCTGTAATTCAGAATACAAATCAATAAATACCAATATTGAAAGGCCGCTTCTCGGTTGGCGCCGATGCCTCTAAAAAACATGTAAAACAATGAGGTGCCCAATAAATTATCGGAGTAACTCACCACATTTTTTTCGGGATACATAAAACCGGCATTCCAAAATTCAGTTGTTTTGCCGCTAAAAAATTGGTAACAATGCTCCATTATATAATTGTTGAAGCGCCCGTCGATTAAGTCACCCGGGTAAAAGCTAAAGTCTTTGCCAATGACATTTAGCCCAATAAAATACAAGCCCGATAAAAGTCCGATTAAAAAAGGGAGGTAAGAACCTTGGCGGAGATAATGTATTGGCTTGCTCAAAAAATATGCTTGCTTCAGAATTGAAATTTAGATAAATATCTACGCAATCAAAAATGTAAAGGCAAAAAAAAAGCTGCAAATAATTGCAGCTTCAATTTTTTTAGTGGTGGGCTTCTTCGCCGGCAGCTTCGTGGTGCTCGCCTGCTTCGCCGCCACCATGGTGACCGTTTGCCAATGCTTTTTGTTGTTCTACAAAAATAGGATCAATTTTAGCCAATCTTCCGCCTTTACCCGAATAAGTACCTTCGGTTAATACAATAAAGATTAAATAAAACATAAACACAATGTAAGGCATCAAAATGGTGTATTTAAACACTTTCTTTTCGTGACCCAAGTGCATGAACCATAAAACAATGGCCGCAGCTTTTACAACGGTTAATGAAATGAATAAGGTTTTTAACCACCAGGTACCGCTCCAACCTTTGCTTGGCGCCATAAAACCGACAACCAATTCAAAAATGGTAATGGCCAACATCACCCAAAACACGTTCCATAAGGTACGACGGGCTTTTTTACCATGCTCTTCATCATGGTTCGACATGACTTCGTAATTAGGATAATGATCGTGAAAATCTGACATATTTAAAAAAATTAAAAATTAAAAATGAGGAATTAAAAATTAATCGTTTGAATTAAAAAATTACAATAGATAAAAGAAGGTAAATACAAACACCCACACCAAATCTACAAAGTGCCAATACAAACCAACCTTTTCAACCATTTCGTAATGACCGCGGCGCTCGTAAGTACCTTTGATAACATTTAAGAAAATGACCAAGTTTAACACTACACCGCTAAATACGTGGGTACCGTGGAAACCTGTAATAAAGAAGAAGTAATTCGCAAATTGGGGTACACCGTACTCATTGGTGATCATATTGGCACCATGCCAAATTTGTTTCACATAAGCACCTGTTGCCGGATCCCACACATTGCGTAAAGCACCTGCATCGGTTCCTACAATAAAGTGATACCATTCCCAAGCTTGTGAGCCCACAAAGGCTGCACCACCCACAATGGTCCAAAACATCCATAAAATAACGCCTTTTTTATCCATGCGGTGACCGGCTTCAACAGCCAATACCATGGTAACCGACGACATGATGAGGATAAAAGTCATTAAACCCACATAGGCCAAAGGAATGTGTTGTTCAACAAAAGGAAAGTGAGTAAACACGTGTTCTGCCTTAGGCCACACCTCAGCATATTTATGCCTGATGAACCCGTAGGAAACCAATAAACCACCAAAGGTTAAGGCATCCGATACAAGGAAGAACCACATGAACATTTTTCCGTAACTCAGTCTGAAAGGCGACTGACCGCCGCTCCAGGCTTCCTTTGCGTCTATTTCTGCTGTATGCGCCATATAAAATTAAATTTCGATTGCAATATTAACGATAATTATATAAAAACAAAAACAAATATACCCAGAGCAAATCAAGAAAATGCCAATATATGGCAGTTAACTCAATACCAAGGTAATCAGAGGCTGAATATTTTTTCAACAAGCTCTTTGTTAATGAAACCGCAAGGGCAATTAATCCCCCAATCATATGGAACAAATGCACCAAAGCAATGATGTATAAAAAAGAGCCGGAAGCATTGCTGTACTTGCCAACAAAATAAATGCCTTGGGCCGTTAAATCTTTCCAGCCCTGAATTTGTGTGAAGAAAAAAGCAATACCCAAAAGCAAAGTGGCTGCCAAATAAGCCGCGGTAGCATTTAAATTGCCCTTTTTAACGGCACGCTGGGCCAACAACATGGTTAAACTGCTGGTAATGATCACAGCGGTACTTACAAATACAATTTTCGGTAAATCAAACACCAACCAATTGCCGTTATCGGCACGTACTACATAGGCACTGGTGAGTCCGGCAAATAACATCACAATACTCACAATACCAATGTACAATAATGGTTTGGCTGTTTTTCTCTCTGCTGCCCGAATCTCGGCTTTGTGTGGATTCGGATTCTTCATTTTTGTTGTTTCCAAAATTTACGATTTAGTCATTAAAGCCAATTGCACCAAGGGTAAATACACCAAGGTGACCAAAAACAATTTTTTGGCGTACGCATCGCTGGGCAATCGGTAAAAATTATATGCTTGCAGCAACAAGGCCATGCCGCAAATAACGCAAGCCAAGGTGCTGATTAATCCTACAAAACCAAATACAAAAGGCAGTATGGATACCACCAATAAAAACACAGAATACAATAGAATTTGAAATTTTGAAAATTCATCTTTACCACCTTTCGAAGGCAATAAATGAAAATCGGCGCGGGCATAATCTTCGTTGTTAAACCAAGCCAATGACCAAAAATGCGGAAATTGCCAAACAAATTGAATGAGAAAAAGCAACAAACTAAAAAAGCCAATCTCTCCAAAACCCTTTGTGGCCGCCACCCCACCAATTAAAGTGGGCAAGGCCCCCGGAAAAGCCCCAACAAATACCGAAAAGGGCGTGATGCGTTTCATGGGTGTGTAAACCAAAGCGTATAAAATGATGGACAAAAATCCCAAAATACCACTCAATGGATTGGTGTATAACCACAAAATAACAGTGCCCAAAATGCCCAATATGGAGCAAAACACCATGGCTTGCAGCGGACTGATAATGTGCAGCGGTAAAGGACGCAATTTTGTACGCTCCATCAATTTATCCAAATCTTTTTCAATAATTTGATTAAATCCGTTGGCGGCAGAAGTCACCAATAATCCGCCAAGGGCCAGCGCAATCAATTGCATCCAATTTTTTTCGGGTGCAATGGTTACGTAGGTAACAACAGCCGAAAATACAACCAATGAACCCAAACGCAATTTGCACAACTTTAAATATGCCGATGCAGTAGAATATTGCAGCAGTTTTTGATCAATATGTGTGGTACCCTCTTCCAAAAGCGGCAAATTTAGCATATAATTTAGGAATACAATTCCTTTATTTTTATTCCTTAAAACAATTTCTTAAATATAAAGTTCGCTCTTGCGAATGATTAAACATGGTGGTGAATAGAATTTTAACATTAATACGTTTTTTACTTTCTTAGATAAATAATTTTGCTACTTTTGTTGGCTAAATCAATTCAATAGTAGAAAATGAATTCAAAAGTATTAATAACATTAGGTGCAAGTTTATCATTGGCCTTGTTTACAACAAGTTGTGATGGATTAAAAAAGATGTTGAAAAAACAAAAAGACATTAAATACACCTCCAGCCCAAATCCAATTGAAATGCACGGCGACAGCGTACAATTCAGCGTAACCGGCAAATTTAACCCTAAGTTATTTCAAAAGAAAGTAACGCTTACCATTACCCCATACATTAAATACAATGGCGGCGAAAAAGCCCTTAAACCTGTGGTTTTAGTCGGCGAAAAAGCCACCGGCAGTGGTCAAAAAATTGGCTTCTCTTCAGGCGGTACATTTAACTATACCTCCGAAAAATTTGCTTTCGAACCGGCCATGCGCAACGCTACCATCGTGGTAAAAGGTGTTGGTCAAGTAAAATCAAAATCAAAAGAATTTGATGCCGTAACCTTGGGCGACGGAACAATGGCCACTTCATTGTTGGTTCGCAACGATGAAAAAACCATCATGGCCACCGATAATTTTGTAAAAGTGGTGCCTGCCAATCAAAGTACCCACATTTATTTTACAATCAACAATTCGGATGTTCGCGCCAGCGAAATGAAAACCGAAGAAATGAAAAACATCAATGCTTTTATCGCCAGCAATTTGAGCTTGCCTTCATACGAATTTAAAGGCATCTCTGTTTCAGCTTACGCTTCACCCGATGGTGAAACCGATAAAAACACCAACCTTGCCAAAGACCGCGCCAAATCTGCTTCAATGGCTTTGATGAATGAATTCAAAAAGAACAAAGACAAAAACATCACTTTCGGTAAAACCAAAGAACAATACCAAGTTGGTACTACTGAAGAAGATTGGTCTGGTTTCAAAAGTTTAATGGAGCAATCGACCATTGGCGACAAAGAACTAATCTTACGTGTTTTAACCATGTATACTGATGCGGAGCAACGTCGTAAAGAAATTAAAAACTTATCTAAAACCTATGTAGAGTTAGCAGATAAAGTATTGCCTAAATTACGTCGCGCCGAAATCACCATGAATGTGAACAAAAATTCACGTACCGATGAACAAATTTCACGCATGGCTTTATCTACACCTGATAGCTTATCGGTTGAAGAATTATTGTATGCCGGTAAATTAACCAACGATTTAAATAATTTGGCCATCATTTACAAAGCAGCCGAAAAACAATACCCTAACGATTGGAGAACTTCAAACAATTTGGGTTGTGTTTTATTGATGCAAAACAAAGTGGCTGAAGCAGGCGAAGCATTTAAACGTGCAGCAAAAGCAAATGCAAACGAACGCGCAGTAAACAATAACTTAGGCGCCATCGAAGCAAAAAACGGTAACCGTGTTGCTGCAATGGAATACTATAGCAAAGCCGGTGGAAGTGCTGAAACTAATTACAACAAAGCCATTTTAGAAATTCGCAACGGAAAATACGCCGATGCGCAAACTGATTTTGGTGGGTTTGATGGTCATAACAAAGCTTTGGCCCAATTGATGGGTGGCAATGCTAGTGGCGCAGTAAGCACCATTGATGCCAGCAAAGAAAAAGACATGGCTTATTCGCATTATTTAAAAGCCATCGCTTATGCCCGTCAAGGTAACAGCGCTGAAGCTATTTCAAGCTTAAAAACTGCCATTGAAAAAGATGGTGCTTTAAAAGCTTATGCAAAAGATGATGCTGAATTTTTGAAATTACGCAGCAACAGCGGATTTACTTCATTGGTGAATTAAGCTTCAAATTAAAAATTTTATCAAAGCCTTTCCCTAAACGGAAAGGCTTTTTTATTTAGCCTTACTTATTATATCTTTACCCTTGATGCAAACATTCCCCGACACCGAACTCATACTCACCGCCGATAAAAGGCTTTACCATTTGCATGTAAAAAATGAAGACATAGCCGATGACGTGATTTTAGTAGGTGATCCGGGTCGGGTGGAACAAATTTCGCGCTACTTTTCAAAAATTGAATTCAAAGCCAATCACCGCGAATTTATTACCCACACAGGCACTTACAAGGGCAAACGCATCACCGTAATCAGCACCGGCATTGGCACCGATAACATCGACATTGTACTCAACGAACTGGATGCAGCGGTGAATATCAATCCCGAAACACGCCATCTAAACCCTACTTTGCGCCAATTAAACATCATACGCCTTGGCACCAGCGGCGCCTTACACGCCGATATGCCCGTCAACACATTGTTGGCAAGCAGCCACGGCATTGGTCTCGATGGTTTATTGCCCTTTTACCAAAATTGGCAAATGGTGAACGAACAAAACATTTGCGATCAATTTATACAGCATTGCCAATGGCCATCAAACCTACCTTACCCCTATTGTGTAGCTGCCAATACCGGCTTGTTGAATCATCTTGGTGATGGTTTAATACAAGGCATTACCGCCACCGCACCGGGATTTTATGGTCCGCAAGGACGACAAATTCGTTTAAATGCAGCACTACCCGAACTCAATGATTTATTGGCAAGCTTTGCGTTTGAAACAAATAGAATCACTAATTTTGAAATGGAAACCTCGGCATTGTATGGTTTGGGAAAATTACTGGGTCATCGCTGTTTAACTATCTGCGTAATCATTGCAAACCGAGCAACCAAAACATTTACGGCCAATTACAATGATAGCGTTGAGCGCCTCATTCAACATTGCCTTAACAAATTAACAAGCTAAATGACAAGAGAACAAATAATCAATCAAATCAAAGAAAAAAAATCTTTTTTGTGTGTGGGTCTTGACCCCGACACTGAAAAAATACCGGCCTTTTTGTTGGAAGAAGAAGACCCCATTTTTGAATTCAACAAGCAAATTATTGATGCCACGGCAGCATTTTGTGTGAGTTACAAACCAAACAATGCCTTTTATGAGGCCTACGGTTTAAGCGGTATCGAAAGTTTGGAAAAAACCATACGCTACATTAAGACCCAATACCCCGATCATTTTGTGATTGCTGATGCAAAACGTGGCGACATTGGCAATACCAGTAAAATGTATGCAAAGGCATTTTTTAACCGTTTGCATGCCGATGCCATAACAGTGGCGCCATATATGGGAAGTGATTCAGTTCAACCCTTTTTGGAATTTGATAACAAGTGGGCCATTGTTTTGGGATTAACCAGCAATACCGGTTCAGCCGATTTTCAACAACAACAAATAAACGGCAAAGAATTGTATTTGCATGTAATTGAAACTTGCGCCCAATGGGGCAACGATAAAAACATGATGTTTGTGGTGGGTGCTACCAAAGCGCAATTATTGGTTGAGATCAGAAAAATAATTCCCAATCACTTTTTATTGGTGCCCGGCGTTGGCGCCCAAGGTGGCAGTTTGGAAGAAGTTTGCAAATACGGCTTAACAAAAGACATTGGTTTATTGGTGAATTCGAGCCGAAACATTATTTACGCCTCTAACGGTACCGACTTTGCCGAAAAAGCCTCCGCCGAAGCTGAAAAAATGGCCAACGACATGCGCCAAATTATTCTTAATTTTTAATTCATCATTTTTAATTTTTAATTTCAATATATGGAAGATAACCAACAACCACATTTAGACATTGAATTGAGCGAGGAAATCGCCGAAGGTATTTATTCAAACTTGGCCATCATCACCCACTCACAAAGCGAATTTGTTTTGGATTTTATTAAAATCATGCCCGGTGTGCCCAAAGCCCGCGTTAAATCGCGCATTTTACTCACGCCCCAACATGCCAAACGTTTGGTGAAAGCCTTGGCTGAAAACCTTGCCAAATTTGAACAAACCAATGGCAAAATAAAAGACATCGACACGCCTTTTCCAATGAGTTTCGGCGGACCAACCGCGCAGGCTTAAAATTAATTAAAAATGAAAAATTAATAATTAAGAATTAACCCAATAAGGGTTAATAATTGACCCAATACTTATCGAGTTATTAGTGTTTTGTTGTGAAAATTCAAAAAAATCACACTACAACCATTATTGCATTTATATGCGCTGCGTAAGGGGCACGCAAAGCCAACCTGCCATTGCTTAGCCCGTGCGACGGCAGGCAGGATTGGTCTATTTGTGACGCTGTTAATATTTTAATTAATAGATATTTTTAATTCAAATAAAATGGGACTAATCCGTAAACCTAAAGGCGTTGATTTTATTTTGGATCCAATACCTTTAAATAAAGAAGAAAAAAAATGATTAGTGAATCAATTGCCTATTTTAAAAAAAACGGCAAAATAAAAGTTCAGCATAAAAAGGCTAAGCGCCCTAACAAAAGTGCATCTTCAAAAAAAATTAAGGCCAAATAATCGCGTTTTTTTGCCTTGAAACAAAAGAAATAAAAATCAAAATACGAACTGTTCGAGCAATTACATTACAAGCTATGCGCCAGGGATACGAAGGGGTAGCTCTTTTTCGCGCATGCCTCTTTGCGCGAAAAAAGCCGGAGCGTAGCGAAGCCCGGAGTAGCCCGTTAAGGCGCCCAAATAAAATTTTTGTTTAAAAAAATGTAAGCTCTAAATATTTTTCAGCATATAAAAAGAAATATGTTGAAAAATCAATGCGCCTACTTCTCAATTGCTGCCTAAATTCAAACAAACTAATTTAAACCAATGATCAACGAAGCACGCTTGCACTTTAAAATTGCCGACCTATTAAATTTAAATTCAAAAGACGTTACCGCCACCGTTCGTTTATTAGACGAAGGAGGCACCATACCATTTATTTCACGCTACCGCAAAGAAGCCACAGGCAGTTTGGATGAAGTTCAAATCATGCAAATTCGCGATGAAATTGAACGCCTGCGCCAACTCGAACAACGCAAAGAATCGGTTTTAAAATCAATTGAATCGCAAGGTAAATTAACCGACGAATTACAAGCATTGATTATTGCCGCCGAAACTTTAACCCAAGTAGAAGATTTGTATTTGCCTTACAAACCAAAACGCCGCACCAAAGCCACCATGGCCCGCGAAAAGGGATTAGAACCATTGGCACAGTTTATTCTTGCACAAAACAAATTACCACTTTTTGAAGAAGCCGAAAAATTTATCTCCGAAGAAAAAGAAGTGAAGTCGGTACTCGAAGCCCTGCATGGTGCCCGCGACATCATTGCCGAAACCGTTAGTGAAGATGCCATTATCAGAGAACAAATGCGCGACTTATACAAACGCAGCGGCATCATTAAAACCCGCGTAATTAGAGGCAAAGAAGAAGTGGGTGAAAAGTTTTCGGACTATTTTGAATGGGAAGAAAAATTAATGAATTGTCCGAGTCACCGATTACTAGCCATGCGCCGCGGAGAAAAAGAAGATGTTTTAATTCTCGACTTAATTGTGGATGCGGATGAAGCCACTGCACTAATTGAAAAAAAATACATTGTATCGCGCGGCGATTGCGCCGATCAAATAAAAGAAGCCATTGCCGAAGGGTTTAAACGTTTGTTGCAACCTTCTATTGAAGCCGAAATGCGCGTAATGACCAAACAAGCAGCCGACGAAAAAGCCATTATGGTTTTTGCAGATAACTTACGCGAATTATTATTGAGTTCGCCATTGGGACAAAAAACCATTTTGGCATTAGACCCGGGATTTAAATCCGGTTGCAAAGTAGTGGTGTTAAATAAAGAAGGAAAATTATTAGAGGATACAGTAATATATCCACATGAACCGCAACGCAAAACGGTAGAAGCTGAAATGGTTGTATTGGCCTATTGCCAGCGCCACCAAATTGAAGCCATAGCCATTGGTAACGGCACGGCCTCACGCGAAACCGAACAATTTATTCGCAACATCGATGTATTGCCAAAAAGCATTCCGGTGATTGTGGTGAGTGAAGCCGGGGCATCTGTTTATTCGGCATCGGATGTTGCACGTGAAGAATTTCCCGACAAGGACGTAACCGTTAGAGGTGCTGTATCCATTGGTCGTCGCTTAACCGATCCATTGGCTGAATTGGTGAAAATAGATCCCAAATCAATTGGCGTAGGGCAATACCAACACGATGTTGACCAATCATTATTAAAAAACAAACTTGATGAAGTGGTGGCTTCCTGTGTAAATGCCGTGGGTGTTGAGTTAAACACGGCCTCTAAAGAATTACTCTCATACGTATCAGGCATCGGACCAAGTTTAGCACAAAACATTGTGGAGTACCGCAATCATTCAGGTGCCTTCAGATCACGCAAAGCCTTGATGCAAGTGCCGCGCATGGGCGAAAAAGTATTCGAACAATGTGCGGGATTTTTGCGTTTGCGTGAAGGCGAACATCCTTTGGATAAAAGTGCCGTTCATCCTGAATCGTATCACATTGTAGAAAAAATGGCCAAGGATCTCAATTGCAGTATTGACGATTTAATTGAGAACAAAGACTTGCGTAAAAAAATACAGGTTCAAAATTATGTGACTGAAAGCATTGGCTTACCAACATTAAAGGACATTATCGCTGAACTCGAAAAACCTGGTCGCGATCCGCGTAAAAGTTTTGAATTGTTTAGCTTCGATGAAAATGTACACGAAATACGCGACTTGCGTGAAGGCATGCGTTTGCCGGGCATTGTGACCAATGTGACCAATTTTGGCGCCTTTGTTGATATTGGTGTTCATCAAGATGGCTTGGTACACATTTCGCAATTAGCCGATGAGTTTGTAGATGATCCCAACAAGGTGGTGAAGGTGGGACAAAAAGTGTGGGTGAACGTAACAGAGGTGGATGAAAAACGAAAACGCATTGCCTTGAGCATGAAAGGCGAATTACAAATGCCCAAACAAGTAAAAAGCAAAGTGGCTGTTAAAGAAGAGCAATACGATCCCAACGACATCAATAGTGCCTTGGCAGCATTAAAAAACAAATTCAAGAAATAATGAAACTGTATGGTTTAATCGGCAAATCGCTGGGACATTCATTTTCAAAAAATTATTTTGAGAAAAAATTTGCGCAATTAGAACTGAGTGATTGTGCCTTTGTGAACTACGAATTGCAAAGCATTGACGAATTTTTGCCCTTGCTTGCAGCAGAAAAAAACGTACAAGGACTAAGCGTAACAATTCCTTACAAAGAAAGTATTTTGCCTTTTTTGGACGAGCTAAGTCCCGAAGCAGAAACGATTGCGGCCGTTAATTGCATCCAATTCAAAAACGGAAAAAAAATTGGTCACAATACCGATGTGTATGGCTTTGCACAAAGCATTAAACCTTTTTTGGATCCCAATCACCAAAGGGCTTTAATATTGGGCACCGGTGGTGCAAGTAAAGCGGTGGCCCACGTGTTGCGAAACATAGGTGTTGATGTGTATTTTGTCACAAGTAGTGACAGCAAAAAAACAACAAACACTTTTTTTTATTCTGAACTGAATGAGCATATCATGCAAGCCTTTAAATTAATTGTAAATACCACCCCGCTGGGTACTTTCCCGAATGTGAATGAATGTCCGAATATACCCTTTGTCCATTTCACGGCACAACATTTGGCTTATGATTTGGTTTACAATCCTGCGGAAACAGCCTTTTTAAAGCAAGCTGCGGCTAAAGCTGCCATTGTGGTAAACGGTTTGAGTATGTTGCAATTGCAAGCGGAGAAGAGTTGGGAGATTTGGAATCAAGGCTAAAATTAAATCGCCAAGCATTCAAAAATTATTTCTATTTTAGATAAAGAATTAAATCCAATTAATTTTTCTTAACCGGGGAATTAATCTTTTAAATAGTAGCTGAACCTGATTTTATGAAGCAATTAATTATCATCACAACAATTGCATTAATTCATATTCAAAGCTTGAATGCTCAGTTTTTTGGCTTAAGGCAAATTTCACCAGAAAATTATTATCATCAGATTTTGGATTACCCAAATGACTCAAATTATAGGGTTTTAAACATTCGGTATCCTTTATCCATTTACAATCAACAAAAGTGTCAAATTCTAAAATTTAATCCAACGCTCACATTAAAAGATTCAACTGAACTAATAAAAGGGTATTATCCAATTAACAATCCGCTTAAAATAAACTCCAAACTATTTTGGCTTTGTTCATACTCTGACACCACACAATCAAGTTTGAATAATAACATTTCAATATTAGAACTTGATAGTTCATACCATTATCTGAATTCACATGCTATTACAAGCACAAACGCATACAATCATAGCACCTCAAACTTAATTCAAATTCAATCTAGATATTATTTAGCAGTAAATGAATACAGCAATAATAACTTTTTAAATAGCAAAATATTCAAATTAAATGCACAATTTCAAGAATTAGATTCATTAATATTTAATGGAGAAATAATTGATTTTTGCAGAGCCGGCAACAACTTATTAATAAATACCGGTGGTATTTCAACAAGTTGTTCAATACAAAATTCAGGTAAACAAACAATTTTAAAATTAGACACATCATTCGCTATAAATTCCTGCTTTGAAGCTTCTAATCTGAGTATTTATTCATTAAACGGCGTGCCAAATAATGTTGATATCAGGTACTATGATTCAAAACTTATTTCAAGCTCATCTACAAAATTTATTTTGGTTGGCAATACATATATTTATTATGAATTAAGTAAACCGCCTATTACAAGTATGGTTGTTGGCATTATTAACAATAATCAATCAATTAAAACTACTGTATTCACAAACACAGTTGCAACAACAGGACATATAAATAGAGTTGAAGGAGTCTCGATAAAATCAAACACAATTCTTACCATTGGCTGTATAAATTATAATTTTCAATCTATTAATCCAATCCAGCAAAAACAAAAAACTAAACTAATTATATTAAACATGGACACTTTAGGAAATCTTAGGTGGAATAGAGAATTCGGTGGTGATATGTTTTATCTGCCAGGCAACATTAAACTTATAAACAATGATGTAATTGTTTCCGGTCTAAGATATGACTCAGCATACGCGACTAGCATTGGCATGACAAACATCGGTCAATCCTTTTTACTTAAACTCGATGTCAATGGCAATTACAATGCCCTTGGTTTAACCGAGAATGGTAAAAATGTAAGCAATCAAATAAAATGTTTCCCTAACCCGGCGCAGCAAACTTTATTTTTTGATGTACCTTTTGAAGAAAACATTGAAGTTGAAATTTTTGATTTATT